>NZ_JCACKM010000085.1:0-30265 GCF_059505385.1 Desmonostoc vinosum | reverse complement strand
TTAGCGAGCTTGCGAGCGTCACCCGAAGGGGGACGCGGAGAAAGATTTCGGAACGGAAAAATAGGCTTTTTTAGACTGAATATGAAAAACCTACCCTTGAAAGGGGCCCACGCTCCCGGTGGGAGTGGGAAAAGAAGTTAAAGCGGGGTTTCTGACTCAATCCTGAATGCAACCTGTTAAAAATCCCTGTTAGGATTCAAGCAAATCGAATTACTTCTTCTACCTGGGTTAAATGGGAAGTGTCTCCCTTTAGTTCTAGCAACCATTCTGGGCATTGACGTACAACTTTTACTAAAGAACATAGGGAAGCCTTAACTTCCGTTTTGGCAATTTCCCCTACAAATCCTATTGTCGCCCCTACCACCGATGCACCATGTCCTACCAAAAGGATATTCTTAGGGAGGAATTCTGTTGCTAAGCATCTAGCAGTTTGTCCTGAACGTTCCCACACTTTTTCGCGATTTTCGGGATATTTGGCAGCAATACGCGACGTATAACTAACGTCTATTCTGGGAAACAATTCTGCTAGTGCTGAAATCGAAAGTCTTTCTGGTTCTTCAGTCATCCAAGCAGGATTTAACCATTCACTCAAACCTGTTTCTAGCTTAATAGGTAAATCCAGAACTTCTGCGACTGCGTTTGCTGTTTGCACCGTTCGCAAGAAGGGAGAAGCGAAAATGTGAGCAATGTTTTCTCTTTTGAGGCGTCTAGCTAGCTGCTTTGCCTGCAAGATCCCATCGTCAGACAAGGGTGGATCATAACGTCGTTCTGCAGTGAGAAACCAATCAGGGTTTACAAAGTCGAGGCGGTTAGCGTGTCTTGCGATCCAGACTATTTGACTCATGGGTTTATTTATACTTGCATCTCAGAGATAGACACCCCAAAAAAATGGGTTCAAACCCAATATATTACGAAACTTGTAATAATTCGTAATACCTCTGTCTAAATTTAAATAGTAAGAATTTAGTTAATTTTCAGAGGCGATCGCACATCTGGATCAATCAACCAACCTAAGCTAGTACCATGCTTTAAGCAATGTAGAATATTTCCAGTTATTTTAGTTTCTGTAGGAGAGAAAAATTCTAACTTTTTAATCATACCAAAACTCTCTGAATTACACCCTGATCAAAAATACGGTTATCTGTACCAATACCTTTAATTTCTATTCTGTCCGCATACACTTCGTAAGTAGCAAAACTTAAATTACTCGTAGAATATTCTGTCCATTCAGAACGTCCTACGGGACGATTACCCGCGCCTGCACCGCAAATTATATAAGTTGTACCATTAATAGCACGAGTGCGTTCATAATGATGTTCGTGACCATTGATATAAAGTTGAACATTGTATTTTTGAAATAAAGGAGTAAAAGTTTTAATAAACTCTGGGCTACTACCATAAACACCAGATGCATAAATTGGATGATGACCAAATACTATTTTCCAAGTAGCATTACTCTTACTTAATTCTTGTTTCAACCAAGTTAGCTGCTTTTTCCAATCAGCATTCGAGTTAGTATCTAAAGCAAAAAATTGCACACTATCACGTTTAAATGTATAGTAACGCCCCTTCATATTAAAATTAGGATACTTTACTTGCGGCTCACCATTAGCAGTACGAATATCGTGATTACCTAAACAAGCTTGAAATTTGACACCTTGTTTAAGCAAAGGTTTATAAGGACGTTCAAAAACTGCGCCAATTTTTTCAATTTCGCCGTTATTATAAATATTATCTCCAGCTAAAATTACCAAATTATAAGGATTTTTTTGGTAATAAGAATTCATCGCCCTCGCTACAGCATACTGTCCTTTAGCACCAGTTCCTGTATCTGCAACGGATACAAAACGCAACAGCAAGTCTTTTTGGGGTGGTTTGGCGGCTATTACCGTTGAATCAGCATTATCAGCACCTTGGTTATTTTGATGAGTCAGCGTCCAAGTGAAAAACCCTGTACCAATAGCGCTGAGACTACTCAAAAAAAGAAATTGACGGCGTTTTAGATTCATAAGTTGGGGATTAAATAATTCGTAATGACGCTCGAGGACTCGCTACCGCTTCGCTAACGCTAACGTAATTCGTAATGACGCGACGCTCCTGTGTCGCTCTAAGCGAAGCTATGCCGTAGGCTTTACGCTGACGCTCGTACCGACGCTCGTTCGCCTTTGGCGTCTCCCCTTGGGAGATGACTCGCTCTAAGCGAAGCTATGCCGCAGGCTTTACGCTACGCTATCGCTGCGAAGCGCGTAATTAAGTTTTGTAATGGGGACTTAAACCCACGGAACTAGTTAAGGCTTAATCTCTAGCCTGTAGCCCCTAGTCACAGTTCCCAGTCCCTAGAAATGATACATTGTACTTGACTTATCCTTGATTCGCGTTCCTGGTGAAAGTTTCATGTCACAAGACAACCAGAATTCACAACCGCCTTCGTCATCTGAACCTCAAAGGAATCGACCAAAATCGAATACTCAAAAACCTTACCAGAGAGTTCAGCCAATTTGGAAGACAAAAGTTATCCAAATTCTGAGAGGAACGATTGGAGTTTTGGAAACTACTGTGGTGAAACTGGAAACAGAATCATTACCTGGTGCTGCGGAAACTCCTGGTTTGTGGGGTGGATTTTTAGCTAAAGTTCGCTCTTTTTTACCAGCTAATTTCTCAGCAAAGTTGTCGAACACGGCTTTAACGGGAATTATTGCTGGAGTTGCTGTGATTTTAGTTTGGACGAGTGCGACTGTTGTAACTAAAAAACCCACGGAGGTAGTAACGCTTCCTCCTGTCGAGGAAGTTTCTACACCCACGCCAACGATAACTACTCCACCAGAAGCAGCACCAATAGAACCAGAACCGCAAGTTTCACAGCCTCCACCAGAAGTTACCCCAACGCCAACACCAGAACCAACTCCCACGCCAACGCCAACGCCAGCTTTAGAATTAACGCCGGAAGAAACTTTAATTGCTGCAATTGAAAATCAAGTAGCCGAAATTAGCGATCGCATTACCTCCGGTCTGATAAAGTCAATTCAAGCTAACTTCCGCACTGGCAATCTCACCATCAAAATTAGTGACGATTGGTATACTCTTAAGGACTCTCAACAAAATAAACTAGCAACTGAGATATTACAGCGTTCTCAAGAACTCGATTTTACCCATTTAGAAATTATCGATTCCCAAGATAATTTAATAGCACGTAACCCAGTCGTAGGCTCTGAAATTATCATTTTTCAACGCAGAGAAATAATCAATTTAGAATCATAATATTGAGTGAGCGGCAAAAAATTCTACTCGTTCGCGCACGGCTCGAATGTGATTTGGTGTATTTATTCTAACAGCGATCGCCCCATTGCGCTTGACAAGATACAATCAGTTCTTTGTGTAGTGAATTTATCATTGGTTATTGGTCATTTGTTAAGCGGATGAAAAACATCTTTCCCATTTTCCCCGCGTCCCCCTTCGGGTGACGCTCGCAAGCTCGCTAACGCTGCCGCTGCGCTAACGTAGTCGCCTGCGGAGGGAAACCCTCCTTTACTCGCTGTCTCACCGCGTCCCCACTCCCCACTCCCTACTCTCCACTCCCCACTCTCACAGATTGAGTGGGAATCCAGACGGTAAAAATTGAGCCAATGCCTACTGTGGATTCTACTTCAATACGTCCTCGATGAAGTTCCACTAGTTGTTTGGTTAAAGCTAAACCAAGTCCGGTGCCTTCGTAGCGACGGCGATAGGGTGTATCAAGTTGTTGGAATTTTTCAAACAGTCGTGGTAATTGGTCTTCGGAAATGCCTATGCCGGTATCTTCGACTTGAAAGATAGCAGTGTCGTCTTCTACCCAAAGCCGTAAAGTCACACTGCCATTTTCGGGAGTAAATTTGATGGCGTTACTTAACAAATTCCACAGAACTTGCTCTAATCGCTCAGCATCGGCGATGAAGCGATCGCGCTGAGGATCGATTTGCAAATCGAGTTTGAGATTAACATATTTGTGGCCGGCTTTTTCTTGCAGCGACTCTACAGTATTTTCTGCTATGCTCACTAGGGAAAATTCTCGAATATTTAAAACTGTTTTGCCTGCCTCGATTTGTGATAAGTCGAGGATGTCATTAATCATTTCTAATAAATGTTCTCCGCTGTCGTGGATTGTTTGCAGATAATCCCTTTGACGCTGACTCAATTCACCTAAAGGCCAGCGTAACAGTGTAGAAGACATGCCAATGACATAAGTTAAAGGCGTCAGCAATTCATGGCTGATAGTAGCCAAAAACTCACTTCTCAAACGACTAGCGGCTTCAGCAGCAAGTAGGGCATCACGTAGAGCCATTGTTCGCTCAATGACTCGTTGTTCGAGGGTTTGTTTTTCTTGAGTGAGCGTTCGCGCAGCGTCTCGCAGAGATCGCATTAACTCAGTTTGGTGGATTGCGATCGCTAATTGTTCGGCGATCGAACTCAGCAAACTTTTTTCGCTTTCAGTCCACTGGTGGGGAGCGTCACATTTATGAGCAATCAACAACCCCCACAGTTTTTCTTCAAATATAATTGGTGCTGCTAATTTGGCCCGGACTTGGCTTTCCCTTAAAAAATTTAACAAACACTGTTCGAGAGCATAAGTTTTTTCGATATCATCTACAGCTAAGGTAAAGCCTTGAACATACTTCTCCCAACATTGGGAAGTTTGCGTAAAACAATTTTGTTCCTTGTAACTCAATATAGACGGAATAGTGTCTGTAGCGCGGGCTTCATAGACAATACAACTCCCATACTGTTGAGCTTCTTCGGCTGGGAGTTGGAAAGATGTAGAGATGTGAAAATAAAGTGACTGACGAGTGTTGACTAATGAGGTTTGACCATTTGTTGAGCGTTGAGCCTTGACTTTGAAGCCTTCAAATCTATAAATTACTAGTCTATCTAATTCTAAAAATTCCCGGACTTGCGTAATGGCTGTTGTCATAATTACCGACAAATCCAGACTTTTGCGGATTTGGGTTGTTACCTGATTCAACAACCGTTCTTGAGAGATCTGTTTTTTCAGGGCATCTTCTATCGGTTGACACACATAAACCTCAGATTGATTAGAATCCAGAGGTGTTATCATCTCTTGGTTTGGTAGCGTTAGGAGATATTCTAATAACAACAGTGTAAATTCACCTTGGAGCTGAGCGTCGTTAGGCTGAAGAATTTGACGATAGCGTTCCAAGCTTTGGTGAGTATAGGAATCACCCTCAAAAAAGTCTCGCAAATTTATGACAAAGGAAGCGATCGCTTCAACGTTAAATGTCAATCTCGCGTTTAGCGCCAAATCCTCAGCAATGAATTCCGAATAAATTTCTTTCTCCCCTGCTCCCCCTGCTTCTACCTTGCCCACTAACAGCGCACTAAACCGCTCAGACACCACCAGCGTGAATCGTTGTTTCTGCCACTCCAAAGGTATACGAACCCGTACTAGCACAGCTTCTGTTAATACCAAAGCAGTGCTTCCTAATGCTTGAGCCATCTGCTGTAACAATTCCCCAAGCTGATTAAACACACTTAAAGACAAGGTTCGGGAAAAGCTCAAATCAGGAGAACTAAGCATTTTCAAAAATTTGGTGAAGAAGGTTGAATGCTGGGTTGAAAGGTTGTTTTGATCGTGTCCTAATCAACAGTTTAAGACGGTAATACAGGATTATGCATCGCATAAGTGCCACATCTGGCGGATGGAATCAATCAGAAGATTTAATTTTTTTAGAACAAACTCCGGCTCCAATTGTGTTAATTACGGCTGCTGACACTGATATTCAAACCCTAGCAGCAGCAGTTCCAAAATTACCTGCAAATTTTCCTGCATTTAGAGTCGCCAACCTATTACAGTTACAACAACAAATAAGCATAGATACTTATGGTGAACAAGTTTTAGAACTTGCTCAAGTAATTGTTTTGCGTTTATTAGGAGGACGTTCTTACTGGACTTACGGTTTGGAAGTAGTGCAGGAAATTGCAGAACGTAATGGTATAACCCTCATTGTAATGCCAGGGGACGATGCTCTCGATCCCCAGTTAATCTCTCTGTCTACAGTGCCTTTAAGTATTGTTAATCAAGTATGCCGCTATTTTAGTGAAGGCGGTGTGGAAAATTTTGTTAATTCTTTGCAATTTATTGCCGATACTTGCCTGTTCACCTCATACAATCCCCCACCACCCCAGCCAGTAGCGCGTGTGGGGTTGTATGAGTGGGGAATGGGGAATGGGCAAAAGGACGCGCTTACGCGCTTACGCGGTGAGACAGCGCTGCAGGAGGGTTTCCCTCCGCAGGCGACTGCGAACCCGAAGGGGGACGGGGAGAAAATTTCTCCCTCATCCCCCTCATCCCCCTCATCCCCCTCACCACTCCCCAAAGTCGGCATCCTCTTCTACCGCGCTCATTATCTGGCGGGAAATATCAAGGTAATTGATGCTTTGTGTGCAGCTTTGGTACAGAAAAATTTACAACCTGTGCCAATATTTGTTTCTTCGTTGCGTGATGCCAATGTTAGTGATGAGTTGGCTGAGTTTTTCCAGCCGAAAGACTCGCAGCCGATCGCTTTACTGTTGAATACTACCAGCTTTTCCTTAGCCAGGCTGGAAACAGAAACACCACAAATCGATTTGTGGGAAAAATTAGATGTGCCAGTTTTACAGGTTATCCTCAGCGGCGGCTCAATTGAACAGTGGGAGTTAGAGTTTAAAGGGCTTTCTCCCCGCGATATCGCGATGAATGTGGCACTACCAGAAGTAGATGGGCGGATTATTAGCCGCGCTGTATCTTTTAAGACACTACAAACACGCCATCCTGATTTAGAAACAGATGTGGTAGTTTATGAGCCAGTGAGCGATCGCATTGAGTTCGTAGCCAACCTAACTGCCAATTGGGTACGCTTGCGTGCAAAACCACCCCAAGAGCGGCGAATTGCCTTAATTTTGGCAAACTACCCCAACCGTAATGGCCGTCTAGCCAATGGAGTCGGACTTGACACCCCAGCCAGTTGTATAGAAATTATCCAAGCATTGCACTCAGTTGGCTATTTAGTAGATAATCCCCCCACTCAAGTCAACGAATTAATTCAACGCCTCACAGCCGGTGTCACCAATGATCCTGAGAGTCGAGACTGGCGTCCAGTGTTGCAAAGTCTAGATTTAGCTGTGTATCAAGAGTATTTCGCCTCCCTACCACCAGATGTGCAGCAGGGAATTAGTGAACGTTGGGGACTGGAAGAAGACACGGAGATGGGGAGACACGGGGACGCGGAGAGTTCTTTCCCCGCGTCCTCTTTTCCCATTCCCGGCATCCAACTAGGAAATATCTTCATAGGCATTCAACCAACAAGGGGCTATGATATTGACCCCAGCTTGAATTATCACGCGCCGGATTTAGAGCCAACCCATGCTTATTTGGCTTTTTATTATTGGGTGAGAGAATGTTTTGGTGCTGATGCTGTAGTTCATGTAGGGAAACACGGAAACTTAGAATGGCTACCAGGTAAAAGTGTGGCTTTATCTAGTAAGTGTTATCCAGAGGTTGCTCTGGGAGCATTGCCTCATTTATACCCATTTATTGTCAATGATCCTGGTGAAGGTTCACAAGCTAAACGCCGCGCTCAGGCAGTGATTATAGATCATTTGACACCACCCATGACTCGTGCGGAACTTTATGGTTCTTTACAACAGTTAGAAAACTTAATTGATGAGTATTATGAGGCAGAAAGTTTAGACCCCGCAAGGTTGCCGGTTATCCGCGATCGCATTCGTGGATTGGTGATCACAGAAAATCTTTATAAAGATTTAGGCATCCCAAACGAAACAGAAATTTTCGATTTAGAATCTTTAATTTTGAACTCTTTAGATGGCTATCTTTGTGAGTTAAAAGAAGCTCAAATCCGCGATGGCTTGCATATTTTTGGGCAATGTCCCCAAGGAAACCAACTCAGAGATTTAATCGTCGCGATCGCTCGTATACCCAATCGCTATTCTATCGGTCTGACGCGTGCGATCGCCCAAGACTGGGGTTTAGATTTCGATCCTCTCACAGCAGACTTATCCATGGCTAGCCAGTGGTCAATAGTCAACGGCCAAAACTGTCGCACCATCGGCGATGTCGTCGAAGTTCTAGAACAACGTGCCACCAACCTCATCAGTGATCAGTTATCAGTCAGCACTCCCCACTCCCCACTCCCCACTCCCCACTCCCCACTCCCCATTGTTCTCAACTGGATACGCGATCGCCTCCTCCCAGCCATTGAACAAACTAGCCAGGAAATTACCAACTTATTGTCTGGGCTTGATGGCAGATACGTGCAAAGTGCCCCAGCTGGCGCACCAACACGTGGACGCCCAGAAGTTTTACCAACCGGTAAAAATTTTTACTCTATTGATATCCGCGCTGTTCCTACAGAAACAGCTTGGGATATAGGCAGGAAGGGTGCTGAAGCCCTAATCGAATGTTACACTCAAGAGCACGGAGAGTATCCAAAAACACTAGGGTTGTCATTATGGGGAACTGCGACAATGCGGACTGGCGGCGATGACATTGCTGAGGCGTTGGCTTTACTGGGTGTGCGTCCGGTGTGGGATGGGGTAGCACGGCGGGTGGTGGATTTTGAAATCTTGCCACTAGCGATTTTGGGGCGTCCGCGTGTTGATGTCACGCTGCGAATTTCTGGATTTTTTCGTGATGCCTTTCCCAACTTAATTGATTTATTCGACCAAGCAGTGATAGCAGTAGCATCTTTAGATGAACCACCAGAACAAAACCCCCTAGCTGAAGCAGTTCGCCAAGATATCGAGTTTTGGACTAGTCAAGGTTTAGATTTAGAGACAGCAGAAATGCGATCGCGCTATCGCATCTTTGGCTCAGCCCCAGGTGCTTACGGTGCTGGACTCCAAGGTTTAATAGAATCACAAAACTGGACAAACGACCAAGACCTAGCCTGCGCCTACATCAACTGGAGCTGTTACGCCTATTCCTCAGCAGCAGGACGCAAAGACGCGGGGACACGGGGACGCGGAGAAAATTTTTCCCTCACTTCCTCATCCCCCCCATCCCCGGTTGGTGAGCCGAGTCATACTGCGAAGCAGAACCCGCAGGTTACCACATCCCCCTCATTTCTCCCAGTCCCCAGTCCCCAGTCCCCAGTCCCCAGTCTTAAAGCCTTCGAGCAACGCTTGGCACAAATGCAAATTGTGCTGCATAATCAAGACAATCGCGAACACGACTTGCTCGATTCTGACGATTACTATCAATTTCAGGGTGGATTAACCGCAGCGGTGCGCTCTCTACAAGGAAAAAATCCCCAAACTTATTTTGGCGATAATTCCATACCCGCTCAACCACGCGTCCGCCAATTGAGAGAAGAAATCGCACGAGTCTATCGTTCTCGCGTTGTTAATCCCAAGTGGATTGCGGGAGCGATGCGCCACGGCTATAAGGGTGCTTGTGAAATGGCAGCAACGGTAGACTATATATTCGCCTATGATGCCACAGCTCAATGTGTCGAAGATCATATGTATCAGGGAATAGTACAAGCGTATTTACTCGATCCTATTGTCTGTGAATTTATTCAGGAAAATAACCCATATGCCCTGCGTGATATTGCTGAAAGATTAATAGAAGCATATATGCGCGGTTTATGGCAGGATGTAGATATACAGACATTGGAAACTTTACGAAACCTAGTACATCAAGCTGAAGCAACCATCGAATAAAAACAAGTGGTGTAGACAACATATATGGACAATCTTGCGTATTTCCACTTAGCTTTCGCCTACGAAGACAGCAAGCCCGCTGAATTAATATCTCTGGGTGCTTTGCTCAATAAAGCAGCTGCACCAGACTGGAAACGGCTTTCTAGTAGAGCTTGGAAGTATATGTTACCCCTAGCTCTCACATTGTCTGTTCTCGGCGCTGTCAGCAGCGTCATGGCACTAGAAAGAGGCGATCAAGGCCCCTCTGTCAGAAATTTACAACAACAATTAAAAAGAGCAGGCTTTTACTCAGCTCCAATCACGCAAACATACGACTTCTCCACCGAAGAAGCGGTGCGACGCTTCCAAAGAGCTGCTGGTATACAAGTTAACGGTGTTGTTGGCCCTACTACTCTGCAAAAATTAGAAAGCTGGCGGACACCAGCTATGAGTACACAAGCCAAAAAGCCTAGCACTGTCAGTACACAAGCTAAGAAACCTGGGACTGTAAGTACACAAGCTAAAAAACCTACTGTTGTGAGTGCAGCTAGTTCAACAACCAGCCAGCGCCGCAATTCCAACTACCTTGCCAAAGGAGATGAAGGTGAGGATGTCAGGATTTTGCAAGAACGGTTGAGAGTCGCAGGTTTTTATTACGGTAATGCCACGGGGATATTTGGCCCTATTACCGAAGAAGCTGTTAAGCGATTCCAAGATTCCTATAAATTAGATGTTGACGGTATTGTTGGCCCAGCAACATCACGTAAATTGCCCACACTAGGCGTGGGTTATGGTGACGAAACTCCCAAAAAGGTAGTTGAGCGAGACAAACTCCGCATCGGCGATCGCGGCGAAGGCGTGAGAATTCTTCAACAACAACTAATTCAGGCAGGATATTTAGAGGGTGAGCCAAATGGCTATTATGGCCCCTATACCGCAGATGCTGTACGCAGATTCCAAACAGCTAATTTCCTCAAAGCAAGTGGTGTTGCTGGCCCTACCACAAGAGCTAAGTTATATAGCTCAGTTAATACTTCTCCCAAGAGCGAGTTTAGTGTTCTAGAAATCCAAACACGATTACGGGAGAGGGGCTTTTATAAAGGTAGGCTGAACGGTGTGATGGCAGATGACACCAAAAAAGCCATCAAACAAGCCCAAGAGTTTTACGGTATTAGTCTCAATGACATCAAGAGCGGACGCTTTTAGCATCCGCTCTTGATCTTGTGATTCTGAGACTTCAAGTGGTTGTTAGCCTTCAGTAGCAGCGAACTACAAGTTGATTTGTTAACCAACCCAAGTGTTACAACGGCATCAATGCTCGTTGGCACTTGGGACACACTGCATGGATTGTCATTTGACAGTCGAGTAGGTGAAACCCCTCTTTCTGTGAAGTTTTTGCCCCAATTTTCAAAATTGAATCGTTTTTGAATTCAATAGTCGTGTTGCATCTCACACAAATTAAGTGATGGTGGTGATGGGGGTAAGGCTGGTTAATTTCATAATGCTTATGTCCTTCCCCTAGTTCTAGTTCCCTTAAAATTCCCATCCGTGCCATCAATTTCAAAGTCCGATAGATGGTTGACAGACTTATTCCTTCACCATCAGTCTCTAGCCGATGATAAAGATCCTCTGCACTGAGATGTTCGCCTTGCGGTAATTCTTGAAAAATGTGTAGAATTGTTTCGCGCTGGGGAGTCAAACGCCAACCCCGCTCGTTTAATTCTGCTTTGAGTGAAGTAGTTGTGTAGACAGTCATACTAAATTTTCTCAACAAAGCCTGTTAGTTGAGAATATAACAAATGTTTTGAGCAATTAGCAACAATCATGAACTATTGAGAATATTTATTAAATGCTCAAGAATATCGAGACAACCTAATTCATGATGATCCTCACCCCGAAGATATCTTCAGTACAGGATGAGGAAAACATTACTGTATTTAACTGCAAAAAATTTCTTATTAAGCCAAAAAGAGTATTTTGGCAAGTGGATAAAATCATGTCAAATTGGGATAGGTTTTAGTGCTTCCAATTCCCGAAACAGCCTATCTACAGGCATTTTCAAAAAGTAAAGATTGGCAGTATGCCAAATGGTTCAAGTATATATTGTTGCAAAACGTAATGTGGGAGTGGGGAAGATTTAGTTCGACTTCGCTCACCAACCAAAAGATGTGGTTCGACTTCTCCTGTCAAAGACGCTACGCGTAGCTTGCTATCGCGTACCCCTACGCGGTAGTTTAATCTCGACTTCGCTCGATTACCGCGTAGCCGAAACTCACCAACCGGGAGTAGGGGGAGAATAAATAATTACGAATTACGAATTAGTCGGTAGTCAGTGGTCATTTTTTAATTACCACTGACTACTGACCGAAAAGATGGGTACAAGCCCCGTGCTTCGTTTCCCGGTTTTTTGATAGACTAGAAGAATCCGCAACACAGGCAGAGGCTAGCACTTCGGTGGAGGAACCTGTCTCGCAACGGGCGGCAAATCCTGAGAAAGTTTTGGCTCCTAGGGAGCGCACGGAATTTTCTCTACTCATCGGCGGGGCACGTCGAGGTGAAGCTTGGTGAGGGTAAAGTCGATGGACTCCCCGGGATCCAAGAATCCCCGAACTTCAGGACGGGGAGTGTCAAAACTGGCATATGACTAACTCAAGGATTCTAGATAGTCACGGATCAGGTTGCGGCGCTTGGGTTGGCGGAGCTTTTGCAATGCTTTGGACTCGATTTGGCGTACTCGTTCCCGCGATAAGTCTAAAGCGCGTCCAATTTCTGCTAGCGAGTAAGGATGACCATCTGCCAAACCGAACCGCATGAGAATAACATCACGCTCGCGGCTGGTCAAATCTGCTAAAAGATTTTGTAAATCTTTTTGCAAAGATTCTCGCATTAACATTTCTTCTGGAGTGACGCTATCGGTTTCGAGTAATTCACCTAACTCAGTATCTTTGTCTTTTCCGACTTTGGTCTCTAAAGAAACAGAGCGAGGTACTCTTAACAAAACTTCCCTTACTTGGGTTGGTGTCATTTCCAACTCAACGGCTAGGTCATCTAGTGTAGGAGTACGACCTTTTTCTTGAGCAATCTTGCGCTGAGCTTTTTTGATTTTGTTCAGCTTTTCTGTAATATGAACAGGTAGGCGGATTGTGCGGCTAGAGGTGGCGATCGCTCTTGTAATCCCTTGACGAATCCACCAGTAAGCATAGGTACTGAAGCGATAACCTTTGGTTGGATCAAATTTTTCTACAGCACGCTCCAAACCTAATGTGCCTTCTTGGACTAGATCTAATAATTCCAAGCCACGATTTTGATATTTCTTAGCAACGGACACTACTAGGCGCAAATTCGCCTTGATCATGTGTTCTTTTGCTTGAAGTCCTTGAGTTTGAATTTGATCTAGTTCCTCTACAGTCATCTTGGCAATTTCAGCCCAACGACGCTTACCCTCTGACAAAGTTGGCTTGAGATCTGATAGTTTTATACCAGCAGTGGCAGCCCATCTTTCTAATGATGGACGATGACCTAATTCGGATGCTAAGCGTTCTTGAACTTCAATTAAACGGAGATAGGGCGAAATCACTTCATCCCCTTGCTTGGCGGCGTTAGCGAGTACTATCCGCATCCGCAAATAGCGTTGGACTTTTTGGGCTTCTGAAACCTCTTCATCTCGTCCTAACAACCTAACCCGGCCAATTTCCTGAAGATATAGACGCACGAGGTCTGTACTGCGACGGTTAGTGTTAGCACCGAAGTTAACAGGGTCAACAGAGGCCATCTCCAACTCTTGCAGATCAGCTACCGGCAACTCACTGTCATCAACCATGAGATCCGGGTCTAAGATCTGGCGGGACTTTTGGGTATTGAAGGCGGCATCTGCATAAAAAGATGTTGCTGGCATAATAATCGTCTCAATGGCTCCAGGTAACAATAGATTACGGTCAGCTAAGATTTACGGTCAGCTATTTAACTGTTGCTGCTATTGTTCCCGTGATTCAAGATGAACTAACACGGTTAAAGATTCCGTTACAGTTTTTCTAAAAATCAACTGTAATGGTTTTATTTAATACAGTCTTACTTAACTTAATTAACTGTTAAGTTTCTGATTGAACCAATAGCTATTCAAACCCATAACTAGGTTTTCAATTACGAACTACCTAGTAAAAATTTCAACTTTTACGGTTATTGCTTGTGATTTTTGTAACACTGTATAAACATATTCTAGTGAAAATTACATTTATATTTGGCATAGTCATACTTACATGCCTATGAAAGTAATTTCCTGACGATTTTTCAATTTCTTTCTACGGATTATTCGGTAATAAGTATAGCTAATGAATGATGAGGGAATAGGGGTACTAGGTAATAGAGAACTCGTACTGAGCGGAGTCGAAGTATGGGAAAAATTTTTCTTGCTTGTTGTAAAAATAGTTCAGAAATATTTTTTGGAGAACGAATACTGAAATTTTGAATTTTGAATTTTGAATACTCTTACTCTGGCTTGATATTTCGCAACATCAATTCATCAAGTGCTTGCTGGGGTGTGATTTCTCCTTGAATTAGATGATAAACTTGCTCGGTAATTGGCATGGCAATATGTTGTTTTTGGGCCACTTGCATTAAAACCTGACAAGTATTCACTCCTTCAGCGGTTCCTTGTAAATTGGCCAATATTTCTGTTAGTGTCTTGCCATCAGCTAATTGATAGCCGACTTGATAATTGCGGCTTAAGGAACTGTTGCAGGTTGCAAGTAAGTCTCCTAGACCTGATAAACCGTAAAATGTTTCTGTTTTCGCACCCCAGATATTACCAATGCGAACCATTTCTGTAAGTCCACGAGTAACTAAAGCGGCTTTAGCATTAGTGCCTAATCGTAAACCATCACATACACCAGATGCGATCGCAATTACATTTTTGACTGTTCCCCCTAATTCGACTCCTAAAGGATCGGTATTTGTATAGACCCGAAAACGATTAGAAGAAAACACTGTTTGAACTAATTCAGCGGCAGTAATATTATGGCTAGCAACTACTGTGGCAGCTGGTAATTCCTGTTGAATTTCTTGAGATAAATTTGGCCCAGAGAGGACAACTATTGGATGATGGGGAAATGTTTTTTGCCAAATTTGTGACGGTGTAGAGGTGGTTTGGGGATCTAAACCTTTAGTTGCGGTGACAAATATTGTTTCTGGGGACAGCTTCAAAGACTGAACTTGAGAGGCAACGTCTGCTACACCTTTCATAGAAATAGCAGACAGGATTATTTGGGAACCTTTTAATACTGCTTCTAAAGTTTCCGATCCCCGACGCCACCACACACACACCCTATGACCGTTCGCTGCTGCTAGAGATGCTAGCGCTGTACCCCAAGCACCTCCTCCCAAAATAGCTACGGATTGTGGATTAGTCATTGGTTATCGAAGAGGGGAATAGGGAATAGGGAATAGGGAATAGTTTTGTATTTGCTGTTCTTTTTTAATGGTCATTGATCATTGGTCATTCAAGTTATACCTTCGCGTCACCGTGTCCCCGCATCTTTGCGTTTTTGAAACTTAGAGGTGCATCAACTGATCTCAGCTGCGGGGGTAACGTTCTATCAATTCCCTAACTTGCTCTGCATGATATGAGCTTCTTGTCAAGGGCGAGGAGACAACTTGTAAAAATCCTAGTTCTTCGCCGAATGCTTTCCAGGCGGCAAATTGTTCTGGTGGGATAAATGCATCTACTTGTAAATGTTTTTGGCTGGGTTGGAGGTATTGCCCAATTGTCAAAATATCACAATCCACTACTCGCAAGTCTTGCATGACTTGACGGACTTCTGTGTCAGTTTCACCGAGTCCAACCATGATCCCGGATTTGGTGTATGCGGCAGGATTGATTTGACGGGATCGCAATAGTAATTCCATAGTGCGATCGTAGTTACCTTGGGGACGTACCCGACGATATAGGCGCGGAACTGTCTCGGTATTGTGGTTTAAGACTTCCGGTGCAGCTTGCAGAATTATTTCTAAAGCATTCCAATTGCCGCACAAATCAGGGATTAGCACCTCAATTGTGGTTTGAGGGGAAATGGTGCGAACTGCTTCGATACACCGCACGAATTGAGATGCACCACCGTCAGGTAAATCATCTCGATTGACGGAAGTGATGACTACATGATTGAGTTTTAGGCGGTGAACAGCCTCTGCTAATCGTGCAGGTTCGGTGGGGTCTAGTGGTTTGGGTTTTTTGTCAAAATCTATATCACAGTAAGGACAAGCACGCGTACAAGCCGGCCCCATAATCAAGAATGTGGCAGTGCCAGCGTTAAAGCATTCACCAATATTTGGACAGGATGCTTCCTCGCAAACCGTATTGAGGGATAAATCCCGCAAAATGTCTTTGACGTTACCGACGCGTTCCCATTGAGGTGCTTTTACCCGCAACCAGTCTGGTTTTAAAGTCACAGTCTACTTTTACTATTTCAAGTCTTGTCAGTTTAATGGTAGCAAGCAATTGGGAATGGGGAATTCAAACTATTTATCTCTCCGTACCAGGATTTTGATAAGTTAAGTACATGGTTTGAAACAATAGCAGTTAACGCAAAGAGGGGATTAAGTTGAGTCACTATCAAGATGCCATTGCCCCCCACGGTGGACAGTTGGTTAATCGCGTCGCCACAACTGAGCAAAAGGCAGAATTTCTCTCAAAAGCCGACTTTTTGCCGCGAGTGCAGCTTGATGAACGAGCTGTTTCTGATTTAGAAATGATTGCGATTGGTGGTTTTAGTCCACTCACGGGTTTTATGAACCAAGAAGACTACGATCGCGTAGTCACAGATATGCGATTGGCGAACGGTCTTGTGTGGTCGATTCCAATTACACTGTCGGTAGAGGCAGAAGTCGCTTCTCCCCTCAAAGAAGGCGGTTTGATTCGCTTGGATAATCCTCAAGGAAAATTTATCGGGGTTTTGCAACTGGCACAAAAATATCAATATGATAAAACCCGCGAGGCGATTAATGTCTACCGTACTGATGATGCAAAACATCCTGGTGTACAGGTAGTTTATAATCAAGGTTCTGTAAATCTTGCAGGAGATGTTTGGCTTTTAGAACGCGATTCCCATCCGCAATTTCCTACCTATCAAATCGATCCTGCTGCTTCACGCCAAATGTTTAGAGATCAGGGTTGGAAAACGATCGTTGGCTTCCAAACTCGCAACCCTATCCACCGCGCCCATGAATATATTCAAAAGTGCGCTTTAGAAACGGTTGATGGTCTATTTCTACATCCTTTGGTGGGGGCCACAAAAGAAGATGATATTCCGGCTGATGTGCGGATGCGCTGCTATGAAATTCTTTTAGAACACTACTACCCCCTAGACCGGGTAATTTTAGCAATTAATCCAGCAGCTATGCGTTATGCTGGCCCTCGTGAGGCAATTTTCCACGCTTTAGTTCGTAAAAACTACGGTTGTACTCACTTTATTGTGGGACGGGATCATGCTGGTGTTGGTGATTATTACGGCACTTACGATGCTCAGTACATTTTTGATGAATTTGCGCCTGATGAATTGGGTATTGTGCCAATGAAATTTGAACATGCTTTCTACTGTACGCGCACTAAACAGATGGCGACAACTAAAACAAGTCCCAGCAAGCCAGAGGAACGAATTCACTTATCGGGAACGAAGGTTAGAGAAATGCTCCGACGGGGGGAAATGCCTCCACCAGAGTTTTCTCGTCCTGAAGTGGCAGCAGAGTTGGCCCGGACAATGCGTGGTGTGCAAATATTGGTTTAGAAGAAATTGCTTGCTAGGGGATCAGGATGCAGAGAACCTGAAAATAAATAGGTTCGCTGAATTGAGATTTAATTTTTTAGATCTATAAATTAAGATTCAGCAGTTATAAAGCTACTCTTTGGGGCAAATGTGTTATCTTTTGCCTTGCACCCTAATGCCCATACCCCCTGATACTCTGCTTCAAAAGGGGTACGAGCAATAAGTAAATGCAACAGTATAAACTACAACTTTACACTAAAACTTCAGCCCTTTAAGCTTTGAGCAGATGGGCTGATAGCTAATTATGAAAAGGCGGACGTTTTTACAAAGGATTGGCTCGATACTTGCAATTTTGGGTGTGACTGAGGCTGAGTGGTTGACTCTGGGAAATCACTATTATCAAGCTCTAGCACAACCTAATCTGCGTAAGTTAGCATTATTGATTGGCATCAATCAATATCAGAAAATTCCATCTCTTAGTGGTTGTCTGACTGATGTAGAACTGCAAAGAGAATTGTTAATGTATCGGTTTGGCTTTCAAGGCTCAGATATCTTGACTTTAACTGAGGAACAAGCGAGTCGAGAATTTATTGAGGCAGCTTTTTTGGATCATTTCGGGAAGCAAGCCAAACCTGGTGATGTCGTCTTCTTTCACTTTAGCGGCTATGGCACCCGTATCAAGTTAGAAATGTTATCAGAAGCACAAAATGCTCTGGTGCCAGCAAGTGAAAATCAAGTTGCACAAGATGAGAAGATAGTCAACTATTTATTAGAAGAAACCTTGTTGTTGCTTTTGCGATCGCTACCTACAGACAAGGTAATAGCTGTGTTGGATACTAGTTACAATGCTCCAACTACAGTCCAGCCAACAGGGCTGCGAATTCGCGCGCGGCAAGAGTTAGAAGCAGCACAGCTAGCAGCACAAGAACTGGAATTTCTCAAGCAACTCAAAACTCAAGACTCAAAATTCAATCCCCTAATCCTAACAGCTACCTCAGAACCAAAGCAGTTAGCCAGGGAAGCATTGCTTTCTGGCTTGAGTGCGGGATTATTTACCTATGCTTTGACACAGTATTTGTGGGAAACTACTCCAGCTACAACAATTCAAGTGGTGCTTTCCCATGTGAGCAGTTCTTTGCACAAGTTAGGTAGCAAACAGCAACCAGGGTTATTGAGCAATCAAAAAAACTTACGGCAGCTGGAGATGTTAAATGTTGCATCTGTGCTTGGACAACCCAACAATGGCGCAGAAGGAACTGTCACAGCAATTGAAGAGGATGGTAAAACGGTGCATTTGTGGTTAGGAGGATTACCTACACAAGTGCTGGAATACTACGGGGTTAATTCTCGATTTGCTTTAGTAACAGCAGAGGGGTTAGCACAAGAAACATCTTTACAGGTGCGATCGCGTGCTGGGTTAACGGCAAAAGCTCAAGTTATTAGCGTTGATGGTAAAATCCCTCTAGAAGTTGGACAACTCGTTCAAGAAACTGTCAGGGTTTTACCTCGGAATATTGGTTTAGTAGTCGCTTTAGATAATCAACTCGAAAGAATTGAACGGGTAGATGCTACCAGTGCTTTTGCTACCATTGCTCATGTGTCTGGTGTAGTAGCAGGAGAACAACCAGCTGATTATATTTTTGGTAAATTACAGCAAACTCCTAGTCGCTATGGTCTATTTTCTCTTGATGGTGAGCTAATTTCCAACACTAGTGGGGAAATTGGGGAAGCGGTGAAATTAGCAGTACAGCGGTTAACACCGAAATTCCAAACTCTTCTGGCAGCTAAGTTGTGGCGACTTACAGAAAATGAAGGTTCTTCTCGCTTGGCAGTCCAAGCAACTTTAGAGATTTTTGGCGTATCACCTCGGATAGTTATGCAACGCGAAACAGTGAGGACTTTGAGTGCGGAAACTTCAATGAGCAAATCACTCAAAACTCAGCATTCAGAATCTACTGCTGTTGTGCCTATTGGCAGTCGGATGCAGTATCGAGTGCAAAACCAAAGCGATCGCCCAGTATATTTAATGTTACTGGGATTAAAGAATAATAAGACAGGTGTCGCTTTCTACCCTTGGACAACTCTACAGGAAACGAACATTTCCGATACTAAACAGTTGCTTACACAAGTCGTTATTCCCCCTGG
Source organism: Desmonostoc vinosum (assembly GCF_059505385.1). Taxonomy (NCBI): domain Bacteria; kingdom Bacillati; phylum Cyanobacteriota; class Cyanophyceae; order Nostocales; family Nostocaceae; genus Desmonostoc; species Desmonostoc vinosum. The sequence continues at coordinate 10,676 of NZ_JCACKM010000085.1, read as the reverse complement.
TGAGACTCTCACTTTACCGCAAACTACTACCGCGTCTGAATGGGTAGTTTCTGGGCCAGCTTTCTTTTGCGAACATCAACTCATTCTCTGTACTCATCCCTTTGATGAAACTCTCGCGGCCTTATATGCTGCCAAAAATCCGACAACTGATCAACAGCCAATTGGTTCATTGTTGAATTCCTTGGAAGTAGCACAAGCCTTGCTGCAAGATTTACATAACGCCGCCACCACAGTTAAAGCAGAAATTAACGGTACAGCTGCTGACTCTTATGTGTTAGATGTGAATAATTGGGCAAGTTTTAGCTTTAACTTTCAAGTTATGTAATATCTTCGCTTGAAGACTGATCGTTAGAGCTGATGCAAAGAAATTTGGTTCTTTAGTACCTTAAGATTGATACAGATACAGTCGGAAATCTTGCAGATTTGTAATTTATCAAAAAGTTTATTGACAATCTGGTTGTGATCACAACTCTTGAAGAGAAGAAGTGAAGCTTTGAATATTTTCGAGCGTAACTACAGATTCGCCACCAACATAAGTTCGGGAAGCTTCAGCATTATTTTGACCGACATTTACCATAAATCTAATACTAAATTCTCCTTCATGAGGCGATCGCACTTCTCCTGATAAGGCTTGCACCTGAAAACCAAGATCACAAGTGAGAAAAGTATAAGACTCCCTATTAGGGTTCTCTTGTAACTGAGCAATATGTTCCTCAAAATAAGTTACAAGGCGTTTTAAATCTGTAATACTAATCAAAGCTGGTTGAGACTTTACCGCCACAAAAGCAAGATTTGGATCGAGTTGAAATTTAACAATTAAATCCATATATTGTTTTGTTGTTTCTAAGCTTTTCAAGTTAAATATAATCTTGTAACCTTCAGTTACTAGCAAGCATTTACTACTAGTTGTTACTGGAGTATGGATGTTTGTATTCATAAAGCGACAATGATTTTCTTAACTATATATTTGGGTTAAAACCATAGTTCCTCTCCAAGTTTTTTACAAATATTTTTGCAATAATAGACCCAACTTCTGTTTCGCCGCTGCTGGCGCTTTATCCAACTGAGTCAAAATTGCATACTTTAAAGCAGAATGTGCATCGCTAGGTGGTGGATTTTCACTCAAACGCCGCACAGTTTCTTGAATCACTTTTTGAGCATTGACTGCATTACGCTGCAAATTACCAATTATCATTTCTACCGTGACACTATCGTGGTCTGGATGCCAACAATCGTAATCTGTTACCAATGCTAAGGTTGCATAGGCGATTTCTGCTTCTCTGGCTAACTTGGCCTCTGGTAAGTTTGTCATGCCAATTACGGTTGCACCCCAGCTACGGTAAAGATGCGATTCTGCTTTAGTCGAAAATGCTGGGCCTTCCATGCACACATATGTACCGCCGCGATGAAGAGTGACTTCTGGTAAATTAAGACAAGCGATCGCATCTGCCAACACTCCAGCTAGATTCTGACAAATCGGATCGCCAAAGGCAATGTGAGCCACAATTCCGTCTCCGAAAAATGTCGAAACCCGATTTTTCGTTCTGTCAATAAATTGATCTGGTACCACCATATCCAGTGGTTTAGCTTCTGCTTTCAAGGAACCAACAGCACTGGCTGAAATTAAATACTCTACACCCAGTTGTTTCATTGCATAGATGTTGGCGCGAAATGGCAACTCGGAGGGTAATAAGGTATGATTACGACCGTGACGAGCTAAAAAGGCTACTCTATTTTGCCCTAGTGTTCCCAGAATCAAAGCATCAGATGGTGAGCCGAAAGGAGTCTGAACTTGTATTTCTTCTACATCCTGGAGCGCATCCATCTTGTAAAGACCGCTACCACTAATAATCCCAATTTTAGCTTGATTCATGATGATGAAATTGTTCTTTGCTGAACCTCAAGTTATTTTACCGAAAAGAGGCATAGCAAAAAAGCCATAAATGAGTAATGAGTATTTTTTTATGCTTCGGTAGAGCCTCTCTATTTCTTCCTCTGTTCCCTATTAAGAGTTCCCCATCACCTGTAGTTTTGAGCTTGAGTTTCAAATAAGTATGCATAAGTACCACCTAGCTGCATGAGTTCTTCGTGAGTACCATTTTCAACAATACTGCCATTTGCCATCACGTAAATGCGATCGGCCATTTTTACTGTAGACAAACGGTGGCTAATGAGGATCGCAGTTTGATTTTTAATCAGTTGGCGGAACTGTTCAAACACTTCATATTCGGCTTTGGGATCCATGGCGCTACTGGGTTCATCTAAAACAATCACTTGCGAATTACGCAGAAATGCTCGCGCCAATGCTACTTTTTGCCACTGACCAATACTCAGTTCTTCACCTTCATCAAATAATTTACCCAAAATTGTGTCATAACCTTGGGGCAATTTAGTGATCACATCATCAGCACCAGAACGCCGCGCAGCATCAATAATACTATCTTGTTGTGGTGGTAGGTCTATATTGCCTAACCAAATATTTTCCTGTGCCGTAAAGTGGTACTTGGCATAGTCTTGAAAAATCACGCTGATTTCACGGCGCAATTCTGCGATTTTATACTGGCTGAGGTCAATGCCATCGATAGTGATACTACCCTCTGTTGGATCATACAGACGACACAAAAGTTTAATTAAGGTGGTTTTTCCAGAACCGTTTTCCCCCACAAGCGCCACTACTTCCCCTGGTCGAATTGTCAAGTTGATGTTTTTCAGTGCCTGACGAGTAGTGGTAGTGTACTGAAAATTTACTTGGTTGAAAACGATACCTGTTTTCATTGGTTGGGGAATTGGCTGAGGATTTACAGGTTCCACCAATTTAGGTTTCAGGTCAAGAAATTCATAAAGGTTAGCCAAAAATAGATTATCTTCATAAAGATTAGATAAACTAACTAACAGACCTCTAATATCGTTCTGTCCTCGTTGCAATGCTTGATGATAAAGGACTAAATCACCCAAGCGCAGGACTCCTTGGATGGCTTGATAAATGATGTAAGCATAGACAGCAAAAATAAACATACTTGCTACTGCTTCTGCCCCAAAATTAGCCGCAGAACGTTTAATGAGAATGACTATCCTTTCCTTATATATCTGCCGCCGGATACGAAGATACCATTGACTAAAGTAGTCGCCTAAATTAAATAAGCGAATTTCTTTGGCGAATTGGTCTGATGTCAGCATCCAACCGAGATACATTGCTTGCCGTTCTGACTGTGTTTTTTTCCGTTGCCAGCGATACATGATGCGACTGTATTTTAACCGTACCACCAGAGCTGGAAGCGCTGCCACAAATAAGATGCCAATAATTCCCCAATGAAGTGATAGCAACAGTCCCACCATTGCTACTAGGGAAATACTATTTTGACCAACCTGTGCTAACCGATTTAAAATTTCTGGTGGTCGGTAGGGAGCTTCATGTTGCGCTCGTTGCAAGGCATCGTAATATTTAGAATTCTCGTAGTATTCTAAATCGGCTGCAATTGATTTGGTGTTAATAATCCCTTGCATGTAATCAGTTACCTGCTGGGAATGTGCAGTAACGACTAGTTCGCTCAAGGAGTTGCAAATACTACTGACTAAGGTAACTGCACCAGCCAGGACAACCCAGAGGATGACATTGCCAAAGCCAACTGTTTTATCTGCAACGCTAAGGTTGGCAACTACTGTATCTATGACTAGTTTGGTGAGATAAATTGATACTACTGGTAGGATGCCTTGAATGACTAATAATATTATGCGGGCGATCGTCCAACCAGGACTACTTTGCCATACTAAGCGTAAAGCAGGTACAAGATGTAGGGTTTGTTGAATTGTTTGTTTAATGGTTTTGCCTGCTCGCATAGGGTGGAAGTGGGTAGTAGGGAGCTTGTACTGAGCAAAGTCTTACCCTGCGGGGATCTTGCTACGCGTTAGCGTCTTTGAAAAAGAAGTATGGGGAGTGGGGAAGAAGGCTTTTCGATAGGATTCCTAATCTATAATGTTGCGGGTTGAGTCTGGCTTGCTAAATCGGTTTCTACTAAACTTGCTACATCAGGCAATAAGTCTAGAGAGCGGGGGCGTTCTAAATTATAAAGAGGTAGACTTTTGGCTAAGTTTGTGCATTGATGTAAGTGCAAAGGGGCCTTGGCACTTTGAATAAACTTTTTACCAATTAACATGGGGATGTAGGAATTGGCAATTAGCTGGGTTACTGCTTCTGTCGGTTGGAGAGGTTTGATTTGTACGGTTGAACCTACAGAAAGTACGTAGATCCGCTTGAGGGTCAATGATGATTGTAAAAAATTATCAACTGTGGGGCGATCGCGTTTTTCAACTTCTGGGTGAATCTTTCTCAAGCTTTGTGGATCATCACCCAAAGCGGCTGTAGCTGCATCTGGCCAAAGCTTGATTCGGGGAAATCCTGGAAGCAATACAGGTTCAGCGATACTGTCAACATTCACAGCAGCTACATCATCCGCTATCAGTTTGTGACCCCGCCCATAGAGGGTGGCTGCCATGGTAGACTTACCTTGTCCTGAGCGCCCCAAAAAGACAACCGCGTTACCATCAACGGCAACAGCGCTACCATGCAACACTAAAAACTGTCGCTGGTGCAGCAGCATTCCTAAAACTGCTCCTAATAAAGGCAAACGCATAACGCTTTCTTCAACATTAGGCAACGGATCAATAATAATTTCTTTACCAGAACGCACTAGAAATTTACCCACTACTTCCCAATATAAATACGCTGATTCGCCATCAAGATGAAAGTAATTCCATGATGGGGTAGGTGTGGGTAAAGACCAATTTATTTCTCCATAGCGAATAACTATGTCTGCTTCTATCTGTGTTGAACTTTGCAGTTCTGGTAGAGGTAATACTGAGCAAATATCTAAACCGTAAGCCTGATAAAAATACATCTTAATGAACTCCATTTAGGGTGTATGGCAGGGAACACTAGCAATCCTATCTAAATTTGTGAAACGAATGATTTAGGATTGGTATAGATGCAAAAATGTTTATTATACGTTAGTAAATACCTCTGTTTAGAGATTAGCTAAACAGAGGTAGTTAAAGAACAAAATTTAACAGTTAGAGTTAAGTTATTTAGAATATCTAAGCTTTAACTTAGATATCCTAATCTACGCTGATGCGCTACCTTAAACTCAGATTAGGAGAAAGTCAGTTCACCTCTAGGAGTTCCTGTTGGGAAATCTTTGTCTAGGTTTTCGCCATCACTATGGCCTTTGGTTAGAACTTCAACTTCGCCATAGACATTGAGTTTGGGTTGAGCATAAGGCTTTTTATTGGAATTCATGGTTTTGTGCTTTGCTGTTTGTTGATTTTTTGTTGATTGAAGCTCTAGTCAGTTCTGAGACTAAAAAGTACCAGAGAAAGTTAGGTTACTTTTGGGAGTACCTGTTGGAAAATCCTTATCTAGGTCTGCGCCATCACTATTGCCTTGGGTTAAGACTTCGACTTCACCATAAATGGTGAGTTTGGGTTGGGTGTAGGGCTTTTTATGGTTATTCATGGTTTTTCTGTGCTAGTTGTTGCTTGATAAATTACATAGGTAATCATCGAATAAAGGAACTCTTAATAGGGAACTCTTAACAGTTTTTCTCTGCACTTATTCCCTATTCAAGAGTAAAAGGGACTGGGTGTAAAATCGAGAAATTGTGGTAGGGGCTTTTACCCACTACCAAATTTTAAAAAACTTTTCCCAGTCGCCGCGACCAGTTGATGAAACTAAAAAGTTCCAGAGAAAGTCAAATCGCCTTTGGGGGTTCCGATAGGAAAATCTTTATCTAAAGATTCGCCCTTACCGACACCTTTGGTTAGGACTTCGACTTCACCGTAAACAGTGAGTTGGGGCTGAGTATAAGACTTTTTATTAAAAGTCATGGTTTCCTCCTTTGCTGCTTGTTGATGATTGATTTTTAACTTTGGCTCTATTTAGAACCTAAATGACAGCTGAGTGTGAAATCACACGATTTAGATGACTAAACTCGCTGTGCTGTTGGGTGTAATTGAGAAAAAACAGCCAACAGGACAATGATCTAATATGTCAAATAAAGCCTTTTAACAAGATGAAGATGTTGCCAGTTCACCGGGGCGATCGCGTGCAGTATACTGCAACCATAAAGATAAAGAAATCACCAACCAAATTGCGATCGCATCCTTGCCGGTGGTTTTTGACAAGACAAATCGTTGATAAATCTCTTTAAAAGCGATGATATCTACATATTCTGCAAGGATTTTTACATCATGAGCCATTAAATTGTCCAAACGCTCTTGCTCAAAAGACAATAAACCGTGGACAAGATTTGGAGAAAAATCTGCTTTGCCCCGCCGCCACTGCACTTCTTTTGGTAAAATATTAGCCATTGCCCGACGCATCACAACGCGGTTCCATCCCATGCTGAGCTTTTGCTCAGCAGGCAAAGAGAGACAGAATTCCACCAACCGCCTGTCCCAAAAGGGATAGCGTTGCTCAATTCCAAAGGCAGCAGTAGTTTTATCGAGGGTCTCCGCTGCAAATGACGTTAAACCTTGAGTAGCAATGTTGCGATAATGCCGTTCTCTTTCATCTTGACCAAAGTGACTTTGGATTTGTTGCCAAGCTTGACGGCGCTTCTCTAAACCGATACGCTCGACAAACTCAGGATTTAATATGGCGCTCCAAGCAGGACGGCTAGGAGATTGGGGATTTTGATCACGCTTGGAGTGAGTAAGTGATTTCCAACTCTGTTGTAATCTTTTTAAGACTGGATATTTAGCAATTGTGGGTTTAATTCCATAGTGTTTAACATAACTCCACAACCAGCTTTTAGAATCCACATCGAATGTTTTGGCTAATTCTCTGATTTCTGTGGTCAAACTTAGCCAGCGGCCTGCTTTTGCTAATTCGCTTAAGTAACCGTAACCATCCGACACGACATTATCGCCATCAAAACCATCAAAAACGACACGAACACCTTGCTGTTTAATTGCTCCATATAACGCCCAACCCATAGACCAGTTAGGTGCATAAAAGGCTTCATCCTGATGCCAAAACATCTGCTCTAGGTTCTGCAACGGACTCAGTTGATCTCCATTGACATAATGCGGTTCTAGTCCACCTTGAGCTATGACTGCTCTGATGTATTGACGTTCGTCACATTCTGCCAATTGATCAAAGATTGCTGAGAAGGTGTGTAAGCGTTGCCCTCCATTTTCTGCGAGTAATTTCCTGGCCATACAAGTAATTGAGGATGAATCTAGTCCACCACTCAACTGTGAGCCTATGGGGAAGGCACTACGCAGGCGACACTGTACTGCCTGACTAAAAATTTCGCGAAAGGCTTCAGCATATTCTTGGTCTGAGCTTAGATGTAATTCTTTGTGGGGGTCAACAGACCAATATGATTGTAATTTTACACCTTTAGCACTCACAGTCATGGTGTGAGCGGGAGGTAATCGCAAGATGTGTTGGTAAGAGGTGATATCTGTTTCGTGAAACATAGAGGTGAGATAGTCGCCTATTCTCACTTCATTGATTTGGCGAGGGACATCTGGTAAGCAAAAGATCGCTTTCATCTCGCTGGCAAAAACAAAAATGCGTGGAGATGAGTAGTAGTAGAAAGGTTTAATACCAAAATGGTCTCTGGCACAAAATAAAGTTTGCTGGCGCTGATCCCAAATCGCAAAGGCAAAGTCACCTAATAAATGCTCCACACACTGCTCACCCCATTTTTCGTAAGCGGCTAGTACCAACTGGCTATCAGGTATTTGCTTTGATGGATAGTTGCTTAAGCGCAATGCACAGATGAGTTGCTCGCGATTATCTAAGCGTATATCTGCTGTAATGGCTAAATTATTAGTTTGATTGACAACAGGTAGCTTTTCTAGTAAAGATTCGGGAGTAGTCCACAACATCTGATGACCCAAGCCGACACTCCCGGAGTACCATACATCGGAGCCATCAGGCCCCCGATGGCTAAGAATGTTGACCATACGCCAAAGTTGTTTATGGTCAATTGGTTGGCCGTTGAGGTGGTAGATACCATTGATCCCGCTCATAGTCTGTTACCCGGAAGATATGGCAGTCGAGTAAAGCGTCCAAGGTCTGTCAGATCACCAACTATAATCTGGCCTTGACTTTCAACCCATGCATGAGCTTCTAGTTTTCCTTTGTCTGTCTTAGCAACTCCAATACAGAGTTCTGGTGAATAACTGCGCCGACTCATCAATACTTGGCAAGTCAAGGCGCGGGCCAGACACATAGCACCACTAGGTATGTAACGAGTGCTGACGTTAACAGCCCAGATAATTTTGCTGAGGGAGGTTTGGTCTAGTTTAGGGTTCGGTTGATTAAAGTTAGCAATTACTTGTCTAAGAGTTTGAAATGGTAACAACCACAATCCTAATTTGACTAACCCCAACAACATAAAAGTATTGATCAAAAGGTGGCGATCGCTGTTATTTAGGTGCAGCAATTTAAGCAGCGGCTTCATCTTTGATCTCGATCAATCCTTTGGTTGCTAATTCTTCAAGTAATACCAAAATGTCAGCTTCACAGGCTTTAGCATCAACGTCATATTCGTTCAACAGAGCATCTCGAATTTCTGCCACGGTTTTCGGAGTTTGAATTAGATTCCAAATGCTCGCTCCTACTTGATTTAAACCATAGTAAACCCCTGATTTGATATCAAGGATTACTGCTTCTCCTTGCAGTTCAGAGAAAATCTGGTCTTGACTTGCTACTACCCTGGAATAGTCAAATATAAATTTTACAGACATTTTCAGTAAAATTTTGTACGCATTTTTCTTTAAGCTAAGGTTAATCTATAACATTTTCTAAAACTTACTGCCATACTCAGATAAATCTTTATTAATTGTTTTAAATTATCCCGGATTTTATAAAGTCTCTGTGAAGTAAGTCAGACAAATAACGAGCTTTTTACCAAAAAATCTTGCATAAATCTCTGATTAAGGCAGATTTGTAAATTTTTTACTAAAAATAATCTCAGTGGTATTCTCAGTATTTCTATTAGCAAGGTTGTACAAGATGCTATCCTGATGAACAAGCCGCACCTGTCGATATAGCTAACTGATGGCGAACTCTAGCAATTACGGCGCTATTGGGAATGTCAGGGATAGAAAAAAGATATTACCAAAATCGGTTTGATAAATGAGATATCCTCAAATTCAATTTAGCGATCGCAAATCTGAAATTAACCTTCACCAACTCCAAGATCTGTTAAATGTTTCAGCTTTCTGGGCTAAAGGACGCAGTATCAAAGATTTAAGCATAGCTATTGCCAATAGCGACCCAGTGTTTTCTGTCTGGGATGGAGAGCGGCTAATTGGCTTTGCCAGAGCAACCTCCGATGTCATCTATCGCGCCGCGATTTGGGATGTTGTGATTCATCCAGAGTACCGTAGCAATGGGCTAGGAAGCAATTTAGTAGAAACAGTTTTAAATCATCCCCGCTTGAAGTGTGTTGAGCGTGTGTACCTCATGACCACTCATCAGCAAGAATTCTACGAAAAGATTGGTTTCCAGCCCAATACTACCACTACGATGGTGCTATACAATCGAGCTAATCTTAATTCCCTTCCTCTTGAAAAAATTCAATTTCAGGAATCACCAGGGGGATAGAAATTTGTAATCTAGTAAGCTGCTGATTTGATTCTTTAGTAGTTGGTGAAGAAAGAATTTCTAGCTTTCCTCCCATTACTTCCATGAGAGTTTGATTAAGTAATAACTTCATTCCTGGGGAAAGTGTTTGATGAGTCTGAGCAGTTTGCAGAGGTTTATCTGTAATTTTGAGTAGATCAATATATTCACTTAAAGGCACAGCATGAGTTGGCACATCTAGCCAAATGTGAGCCAAATTACTCATAGACACCACACTACTAGAAATAGATATATTTCCTTCCTGTGTGTGAGTAATGGTACTGTCTACTAAATTGATTAATACTTGGCAAAGCCACCGCCGATCAGCCAAAACATAAATTTCTGGATCTGCGGGTAACATCTGCAAAGGAAAATTGCGGTTTGCCGCCAGCATATAAGTTAAGTTATAAACCTCTTCTAAAACTTGAGCTAATGGTATCGGTTGAATATCTAATTTGTTAGTTCCATGTTCTGTTCTGGCAACGCTGAGAATTTCATCCAGCAACTTGAGCAACTTTAGCGTTCGTTCGTGAGCTTGGGCAATAAATTCTCGTTCTTCAGCGGGATTTTCACACAAATCCGACAAAATTAACTGATGCAGGCCTATTAGACCATTAAGAGGCGATCGCAATTCATGAGTAGTTCGCGCTAAAAACCCTGCCTTAAACTGGCTCATTTCCCTAGCCATTTCATATGCCAGCTGCGTTTGCTGCAACTGCTGTGATTGATCTGATGACTCCACCGAGGACGAGTTTGATGAAGCGTTTGAGAAGCGCGTAAATAACCCACGAAAACCTATTCCCAGCGCTAACCCTGCTCCTAGATATATCCAGTTGCTCCAATTCATATTTTAGCAATTATTAACTTATTATTAATCACAACAATCTCGAATTAAGTTCCAGATTTTTACAGAACTGGGGATTGGGGAAGAGGACGCGGGGACGGCTCTTATGGGTAGGTTTTTTAGATTTCGCGTTTTGGTTGACGCGCTTACGCGGTGAGACAGCGAGTAAAGGAGGGTTTCCCTCCGCAGGCGACT
>NZ_JCACKM010000084.1:0-30576 GCF_059505385.1 Desmonostoc vinosum | reverse complement strand
CGTTCCGTTAGTTTTGTCTAGTTATGAGTAGAAATTACCGAACAGTAGAATACCCCATAGCTTAGATAGGAGATAAGACTTCTCGATTGATTAAAATTAACTTTAAGTTATTGCTTCTGGAAGAGTTCAGCAGGATCAGTGGCTCGAAGTTTTCGCATGGCGATTACACCTGAAATAAAACACATAATAACAGTAAGCAAGAATACAATTGCTCCTCGAATTAACGTAATATATAAAGGTAAATTAGTAGCACTTCGTGTTAAAGCATAAAGTCCAAAAGAGATAGTAAATCCTGGAAAATAGCCTAAAATAGCTAGAATTAGAGCTTCTTGAAAAACAACTTTAATTAGATAAATATCAGGGTATCCTATAGCTTTTAGCGTAGCGTAATCAGCTGTATGATCGGCTACATCTGAAGAGAGAATTTGATAGACAATCACTAAACCAACAACAAATCCAATTCCAGTTCCTAAACTAAAGATAAAGCCAATTGGGGTATTGTTAGCCCAATAAGTTTCCTCAAACTTAGCAAACTCATCAAAATTCATAACCTTAACATCATTGGGTAGGTAGGTACGTAATGCTGTTGCAATTTGCTGAGAGTCATTTCCAGGCTTAAGCTTGATTAAGCCTGCACTGATTTCGGAAAAGCGACGGTGGGGTAAGATGCGGAGAAAATTTAAATCACTTGTAATCACATTACCGTCAGCGGCAAAGGAAGCGCCAGACAAAAATAACCCAGCTACCTGAATCTTACGATCTTGGATCTCACTGGAGATGATTTTATCTTGTTGTAGAGCTGTAATGGTTGTAGTATAGTCTCCACGAGAACCCTGATCGAAAAGTAAGGTATCTGGCAACTTCAGCTTATCCAAATTCTGATTAACACCTGCAATATCGAATACGGATTTATTGGGATTAAAACCGATGAGCAAGATAGAAGTCTTAAGGTGAGTTTGAGGATTTTTCCAGTCTACAAAATCTGTGTAAAGTGGCTCGGCTGATGCTACTTCCTCAAAGCTCATAGCTTGGTACAAACGACGGCGGGGAATGGTAGTCATTTCGGAAATATTGCGAGCATGAGGACTAATTAAAACAATGTCAGCTCGTAAACTTCTATGCAACCTCGTATTGCTATCGTACAAAGCTCTTTGAAAACCTAGTTGCATGAACATTAACATATCAGCAAAAGCAATTCCTGCCATCGCCACTACTAAGCGGCTTCTTTTCCGGCTCATCTGTAGCCAAGCTAGTGGAGTTCTCCATTTCATGTTGAGGTTTTATCCTTGAGTACAATTTTAACTGTTACCTCTAGATTGGTTAAGTTAGCGACTTTACGGCTGCTATTAGGATCTAAACGAATTTTGACTTCTACTACTCTGGCATCAATAGCTGCGGTAGGGTCAGTATCAAGCACATCCTTCTTACGAATTTGTAAACCAATCTCATCAACGACTCCCTTAGCTTCTCCTGAAAAAGCACTGCTGGTTACTACAGCCTTCTGTCCTAAGCGCAAATTCTTGACATCACTTTCATATATTTCAGCAACTGCATACATCTGGTCAGTTTGTCCGACTTCTACAATTCCATCACTGCTAGCGCTCTCACCTGGTCTAGTGTGAATTTGCAGCACCTGTCCATTAATGGGTGTGCGAATGTAAGCAAGATTCAACAAAGCTTGCGCTTCCTCAGTTTCGGCGATCGCACCCTCTAATTCGGATTGAGCTACCATGATGTCTGTAGGACGAATTTCAGCAATACTTTCTAACGTCGCCTTTGTTTCTGCTTGTTGAGCTTGCAGAGTGTTTTGTGTACGCTGCAAATTAGCTTGGGCTTCCTTGATCTGGGCACGACTGCTATCTAGTATCTGTTGTAAAGTGGCTTTGCCTTCGTTGACACTTTTGGAAGCTGTATCTGCGGCCAAACACTTGCTATCACGTTCAGAAGTAGCGATCGCCCCTGCTTGAAATAATGTTTGATAGCGCCTGCACTCTGTTCGGGCATTGAGCCACTGAGCTATTAAACGTTTAAGTGCAGCTTGTTGAGTCTCTCTTTCTCCTTGAAAATCAGCCTCTAGCCGTTGAATTGTTGCTTTCTGTAAAGTAATTTGCCCTTGTAATTCAGCTTTTAAATTTATAATCCTGGCTTTTTGAGCATCAATATTTCCTATTTTCGCACCTGCTTGAACTTGAGCTAGTTTAGCTTTGGCTAGCTGGACTTTTTTTTTAGATTTTTTAAGAGTAGCTTGAAGGCGATCGTGACTATCCAAAATTGCAATTATCTGTTCACGCTTAACCCAGTCCCCCTGTTTTACCAACAGTTTAGCTACACGAGTACTACTATTTCCATCTGAAGATGCTGTTGGAGCAGATAATTTTATCACTTCTCCATGGGGTTCCAAACGACCCAAGGCTGTAATCAATTTAGGCTTTAAAAGTGCAGCTGAGTTAGCACCTTTTGAGGCTTGCATCGTAGAATGCTTGCTAAATAGGCTGTAGAAAATAACTGCGCTACTTACAAGTGCGAGAGTAAAAAAAGTAGCGATCGCCCAACGGTTGAAACCTCCTTTACCTTTGGGGTATGTGTTAACCTCTGATGTAGATTCTTTAGTCTGCATAGAAATTAATCCTTTGATACATCCTGGGGTTATTATTTAGCTGAATTTAACATCCTCAATCCAAGGTTATCTAATCAAATCCCCAGATTTATCCGCAACAAATTAAAACTCACTAAACGTTCTGTTGATAATTCCCAAACCTCATGTCATTTCAATTGACTGTAACTATTAATTAGTTTTGCATAAAATTTACACAATAGCTATTACTTACAATTGGCTTCTAAACACGTTGCCAAGTCAGATGAAAAGACGCATCTCCAGCAGGAGGTGAAATTAGTATGAGCTGATCTCCAGAGAATTCAAAAGTCCGTTCCAAGTCTGTACCAGTCCAATCTGGAACTAAACTAACTTCAACATGGTGAATGACTTTATTATCTATAATTTCATATTTACCACTATAAGAAATGTAGTTTCTTGCCGCTTGGAAATATCTCAAAATTGCTTTTATATATTTTAATATATCTCCTATTAGCTGTGGTTTCAATGCCACATTTCTAAATTTTTGCATTTCTGCTATTGACATTTCAAGATTCAGGCGACCGCTTGTCATAATCGAGGCAGACATATAGCCATCTTGGGTATAAATGATATAGCCTACAGGACTTTTACCAAATGGGTAATCAATTTTTTCTGTACCTATAGATTTAAAAGCAATTAGCTTCCAAGTTCCTACTAAATCATTTTCTGAAACTATATTTTGCATCATCATCTATTAATTCGGTTAATTCATACTTGATTATTTACCAAAAGTGAGGTAAATAATTAGATATAAATATTTGAGAGCTACACAAACAATATTTTACTATTGACGTAGATAGTCCAATAAATAGCGATCGCTGCCACAACTAAAGACTTCTAAGCTTTAATCACAACTAAAACAATTGAGGCGCTATGTTAACTGAAAAAGCTGCTTTAAAACGTCAGCGGCTGGTATATCCCAATAATCAATGTGCTTAACAATTAGCCCATCCTCATTCAACTCTGCTTCACTCCGCCCTGGTATATTAATCCGAGGTTGCCACGGAAACGGGGCAGTCCAACTGAGCATCCATTGAGTTTTGATTGTATTTCCAGACTGAGTAAGTTCAAGAAGATTGAGTTTTACATCAATCAACCCAGCAGTAATCAAACCAATCATTTGCTTATACATTTCAACGCCCTGAAACTTATTAAAAGGATCTTCAAAATAGAAATCCTCTGCGTATATACTGTAGTTCTGGTCGTTGGGAAATTTTTCGTAATCTTGTTTGAGAATGGAAACAGTATCTAGTTGTTGCATTTTTTAACCTATGACTTGATAGCTAAAGATTGCACATCTGCAAAATGAGACTACAGGTTTTCTATCTTGACATCTCTTTTTTAGATAATTGCTATAGACTATAGCAATCTTATTTGACTTTTGAGAATTCGTAATGTCCATATACCCGACTTTTATGAAGTCGGGTATTTTGGTTCTCACGAATAATTTAGGATTGTTATATTACTGATTAGAAGTTATATAGTTAACTTCTAATCAGTAATAGCTATTACCAACTATTCAGAGATTTTTTTAAAATACTTGCGCTTCATTTTTAAACCTACACCAAAAATACCAGCTGTTAAAAATCCTAATACGGAAGTAGGCTCAGGTACAGGTGCAAATTTCACTGAAAATACATCACTCACATTTCCTGTAGGCACAATATTGCTCAACTCTGCTCCTCCTAAATTCACAGCATACTCTAGCGGACTGCCAGCAGCTGATGTATCGTTACCCCAACGTATGACTGAGGTTACTTTATTATCAGCAGAGCTACCCACCCATGTTCCACTGTTATCATCTGGGATGATGCCACTTAGGATTTTATCTACAGGAACACTGAAAGAAGAACCTGTAAAATCGACTAATTCTGCGGGACGGGGAGAGAATGGAACATCTGAAGAATTTACTTTAGCTGAATTTAGAGTCAATTTTACTAAATCAGCGTTCGTATAGTTACTGTCTGCTTGCCAGTCATCTCGCAGTTCTATAAAACCGTCAAATTCTACAGTAGAGTTTAAAAGAGCTTTCAGGGTAAGACTTACTGCTTGAGCTGGTCTAGCTTGTACTACAGCGCAACTAATAACCGCTGTACAAATAGCTACACCAGAAACTTTTTTCAGAAGTGACATCATAGGCTTTTACTCTCTTGAGTTGAGAACATCATACTGTTACTTGCCACGTATATTACATCAAATTGTGTAATAAGTGAGTTTAAAAAAAAGAACAAATTAGGTTAAAAAACAGCTGTATTGCCAAAAAAATTAAGCAAAACTCAAGCACCAGTTATCTTATAGCTTTATTAATGAACTGCGAAAAAATAATTTTTCAAAATACTGTAAAATTTCAGTACAATGTTCTGGCACTGAACAATACAGTAAAAAAAAATACTACTATATTAAGAATATTTAGTAAAGTTAAGAAGACAGAAACCCTACTGAGAGAGTGTGGATTCTAAGTCAGTAGTTGTAAAAATCTTTAGAAATCAAATAACAATTTCGCCAACAAAGTTACTTATTTTGCTAAGTATACTTCGTAACATTAGTAAATACAATTCATCCAAAAAAAGGTCTTAACTATTTTTGAAAAGTAATATTTTACAAACAAAGTTTTTAATTTAGCGAGTTTGTTGCTTGACCTTTGGCGTTTGACCAGGGTAATCTTATCTAAGTTGCGATTTATAAAGTAAATATTAAAAAGTAAGGTAATTACGTCTAAGCCTTGCTGTTACTGTATAAGTCATAGCTGATCGAGTAAAAAAGAGTTCTATACTCCTCAATCCTGATAAAATTTCCGTAGATAACCGTAAGGCGTCATTCCATTTTAAATAATCTGGTTTTAGTATCTCGTTGTGTCGGTAAAACATACGATTTAACCATTGGTAATGTGATGACAATTAGTTCAAATATTTTTGAGCAGACGCTCAGAAGATGTTGCTATTAAAGGTTGAATCCTAGCTAAAAACTATATCAACAGTCACTAGCCTCACAATATTAGTGAGATAAAAGATACTGAATACACAACATATGGAAAGCAAAAATAATTTTCGCTCACCGGAAAGATGGAAAGAAGGAATTGCTATTGTTGGGATGGCTTGTCGTTTTCCTGGAGCTAACGACTACAATCAGTTTTGGCAAAATTTAGAGCAGGGAGTAGATAGCGTAACCGAAATCCCTGCCCAAAGATGGCAACTGAGGAATTTTTATTCTCCACTGCTTCAACAACCTAATAAAAGTATTAGTAAATGGGGTGGGTTTGTTCAAGAAGTGGATCAGTTTGATGCTTCATTTTTTGGTATTTCTCCTCGTGAAGCTATCCGAATAGACCCTCAGCAAAGGTTGATGCTTGAGTTGAGTTGGTTGTGTTTAGAAGATGCTGGCTACTCACCACTAAAATTATCAGGTAGTCCTATAGGTGTTTTTATTGGGGCTTGTAGTTATGACTCAATTTTGACATTGAATGAGGAAGAGATTGACGTACATAGTGGAACAGGCAGTTGGACTACTATGATTCCAAATCGAATTTCTGCTTATTTTAATTTTTCTGGACCAAGTCTTCCTGTTGATACAGCTTGCTCAAGTTCTTTAGTTGCTATTCATCAGGCTATTAATGCTTTGAAAGAACAGGAATGTGATCAAGCATTAGTGGGTGGAATTAGTGTGTTGTTGTCACCAACAACGTACATTCAAATGAGTCAACAGAATATGTTGTCTCCAAGAGGAAAATGTAGAACTTTCGATAGTGGAGCTGATGGTTATGTACGTGGAGAAGGAGCTGGGGTAAT
Organism: Desmonostoc vinosum; assembly: GCF_059505385.1. Lineage (NCBI taxonomy): Bacteria > Bacillati > Cyanobacteriota > Cyanophyceae > Nostocales > Nostocaceae > Desmonostoc > Desmonostoc vinosum. Next base: position 24,156 of record NZ_JCACKM010000084.1, on the reverse strand, counting down.
TTTATTAAAACCCCTGGAGAAAGCTATTCAAGATCAAGATCATATTCATGGTGTGATCAAAGGAAGCGCAGTTAATCATGGTGGAAAAGCAAGAACTTTAACCTCTCCCAATATTTATGCTCAAGCTAAGGTAATTCGTGCTGCTCATCAAAAAGCCGGCATTGCTCCTAATACTATTTCTTACATTGAAACTCACGGAACTGGTACTCCTTTAGGAGATCCGATTGAAATTAACGGTCTTAAAAGAGCTTTCAGACAAAAGGAAACGGAAGGAGAGTATGAACTAACCCAATGTAAGCATTCTTATTGTGGTCTAGGAACAGTCAAAACTAATATAGGACATTTGGAAGGTGCTGCGGGAATTGCAGGGGTAATAAAAGTTCTATTAGCAATGAAACATAGAAAATTACCCAAATTACTGAACTTTGAACAATTCAATCCACATATTAAGTTAAATGGTAGCCCATTCTATATTGTCTTAGAAAATCAAAACTGGGAGCAAATTAAAACACAAAAAGGTGAAATAATACCCCGACGAAGTGGGGTAAGTGCTTTTGGTATTGGTGGTACTAATGCTCATATAGTCTTGGAAGAAGCATCCTTTCAATTGCAGAATCAGAAGTCTGTTGTCAAAAACGAAGGTCATATAGAACGACCATTACAAATACTAACGCTATCAGCAAAAACGGAAACAGCACTGCAAGAGTTAGCCACAAAGTATTACAAATATCTGACAACTGACACCGAAACAGAACTAGCAGACGTCTGCTACACAGCAAACACAGGACGTGACCACTTCAATCACCGACTAGCAGTAATTGGGGCCAGCAAACAACAATTAGCAGAAAAACTGCATGAATATCAAACTACTGAACAGATAACACAGGTAACATCAGGACAAATCACTAACACAAGCAACCCAAAAAAAATAGCATTTTTATTTACAGGTCAAGGTTCACAATATGTCTTCATGGGAAGACAACTCTATCAAACCCAAGCAGTATTTCGTGCAGCCATAGACCAATGTCAGCAAATCCTCGCTAGTCAATTAGAATATCCTTTACTAGAAATACTCTACCCATCGACAAGCGAAGCACAAAGTCTATTGCCAATTAATCAAACAGCCTATACCCAGCCAGCACTATTTGCACTAGAGTATGCCCTCGCTCAATTGTGGCAATCATGGGGAATCAAACCAGATGTGGTAGTTGGTCATAGCGTTGGTGAATACGTAGCCGCAACCATAGCCGGAATTATCAGTTTAGAAGATGGTCTCAAACTGATAGCCGCCAGAGGCTCGTTAATGCAAAAGTTGAATTCTGAGGGCGCAATGGTAGCAGTGATGGCATCAGCGCAACAAGTGCAACCACTGCTGAGTCAGTATCAAAACACAGTTTCCCTCGCAGCAATTAACGCACCACAAAGCGTAGTCATTTCCGGGGAAAAGACCGCAGTTGCAGCAATTTCTCAGCAGTTGGAATCTCTTGGCATCAAAACAAAACCCTTGCAAGTATCCCATGCGTTTCATTCACCATTGATGAAACCGATGCTGGCAGAGTTTGAAGTAATTGCCAATCAAATCACCTACCATCAGCCGCAAATCCCGTTGATATCCAACCTGACTGGAGAGATTGCAGATGAGCAGATCACAACGGCGCAATATTGGCTAGCTCATGTACTGAAGCCGGTGATGTTTGCTCAAAGTATGCAGACTTTGTCAACTCAAGGTTATGACGTGTTTTTAGAAGTTGGACCACAACCACATTTGTTGAGTATGGGACGGCAATGTTTGCCGAAACAGTTAGGTGTGTGGTTGGCTTCGATGCGTGCTGGTGTTTGTGAGTGGCATGTGATGCTTTCGAGTTTGGCGCAGTTATATGTCCAAGGTGTGGCTATTGACTGGTCAGGATTTGAGGGCGATTCTCTGCGTCAAAAGGTGGTTTTACCCACCTACCCTTTCCAACGTCAGCGCTACTGGATTGAAATTAAAAATAGAAGATCTAAAGAACAATGCTTATTGAGGGGAATAGTTCTCCATCCTCTGCTTGGTCAAAAACTTTATTTAGCAGGGCTAGATAAACAATATCGTTTTGAATCTTTCCTCGCTGAAGATGAGCCAGCTTACCTCAGTCATCATAGGGTGTTTGATAAAGCCTTGTTTCCGACAACCGCGTACCTAGAAATGGCTCTAGCAGCAGGGCTGAATCGACTTGGTACTTCTAATCTGGTGGTAGAAGATTTAGTAATTGGGCGAGGATTAATTTTACCAACAGGGGAAATCAAAACAGTCCAGACAATTCTTACTTTCATAGAAAAAGATAGCTACCAGTTCCAAATATTAACTCAACAGCAACAGGAAAACCAAGACGAAGTTCCCTGGATACTTCACGCTCAAGGTAAAATCCGACCGGACAAAACAAACAAAACTTTTGTAACTGAAGACCTGGAAAAATACAAAGCACAGTGTACTCAGCCTGTAGAAGTCAAACGACATTATCAACAAAGCCGACAACGAGGCATTGACTACGGAGTTAGTTTCCAAGGAATTGAACAATTGTGGTCGGGTTCAAATCAGGCACTGGCTAAGATTAAGTTACCTTTTGAACTGGTAGAAGAAGCCTCAGACTACCAGTTACATCCAGCTTTGCTAGATGCTGCGTTGCAGGTCATCAATCATGCATTACCAGAAATAGATAGCAATCAAACTTATTTACCAGTAAGAATCGATCATTTTAAAGTATACTGTCCTCCCAAACTGAATTTGTGGGCGATCGCATCAGTAACCTCACCCCAGACCAAAAATGGAGACAACTTAACTACGCAAGTGACTTTAGTCAATGATGAAGGAGAAATCGTTGCCACAGTCACAGGCTTACAAGTTAGACGAGCTACTCCTCAAACCTTGCTCCAAACTGAATCCGAATCCATCACTAATTGGCTGTACGAAGTAGAATGGAAAGCCAAACCTCGTTTTGGTCGTCTGCTACCTCCTGATTATTTGCTCAATCCCACAGAAGTAGGGCAAAAACTAAGTCACTCCTCAACAGAATTAGTAGCGTCAGCAGACTTAAACAGCTACAAAGAAATCGCAACTCAGTTAGAAGAATTAAGCGCCGAGTATGTGATTCAGGCATTATTGCAATTAGGCTGGCAATTCCCACCAGGAGCAGTCTTCTCCACAGATTTTGCAGTTACAAGCTTAGGCATAGTTCCTAGCCATCAAAGATTGTGCCATCGAATGCTCCAGATACTAGCAGAAGTAGGGATTTTACAGGCAAATCAGCAGCAGTGGCAAGTTTTAGAAACCTTAAAAGCAGTTAACCCAGAATCGAAAACCCAGATCTTACTTAGTCAATATCCAAATGCGATCGCAGAATTGACTTTAGTACAACGTTGTGCATCTCAACTCAGTCGGGTGTTACAAGGAGTCATTGACCCAGTACAATTAGTATTCCCTGAAGGAGATTTAACAACTGCAACTCAACTCTATCAAGAATCCCCGGTAGCTAAAGTAATGAACACTTTGGTACAAAAAGTCATTACTCAAGCCAGTGAAAATTTACCACAACATCAAGGGATACGGTTGTTAGAAATCGGTGCAGGTACTGGAGGCACCACCAGCTATATTCTGCCTCATCTAAATCCCAGCCAAACGGAATATGTTTTTACAGATATTGGTGTGTTATTTACTACCAAAGCTCAAGAGAAATTCTTAGACTATCCGTTTGTCAGCTATCAAGCCTTAGATATAGAAGCAGATCCCACAACCCAAGGATTTAAATTACATCAGTACGATGTAATTATTGCTGCCAACGTGCTTCATGCCACAGCGAATTTGACTCAAACCATGAACCATGTACGGCAATTATTAGCACCAGGAGGATTATTGCTGTTGGTGGAAGGGACAGTCCGTCAACGATGGTTAGATTTGATTTTTGGATTGTTAGAAGGCTGGTGGAAATTTAGCGATTGGGAATTACGACCAGACTATCCTTTACTGAGTAGAACTAAGTGGCAGCAATTGCTAAATCAAACTGGTTTTACGCAAGTGGTCGCTCTACCAAAGCTTGATGAATTGGAAGAAGCTTTATCGCAGCAAACAGTAATTGTTGCTCAAGCTGATGCAAATCAAACAGAGTCTTTATTATCTTTAAACACAAATTGGTTAATTTTGGCAGATGAACAAGGAATTGCTCAAACATTAGCCACTCAACTGCGTTCCGTAGGAGCAGTGTGTACGTTGGTATTTACTGGTAAAAAATATCAACAACTCTCACCAACAGAATTTACCCTCAACCCAGAACACCCAGAAGAATTCCAGCAACTGATAGCACAAATCACAACCCACTCTCCGAATTTATCCGGTGTTGTGCAATGTTGGACTCTGGAAGCAGGAATTGGTCAAACAATTAACACTGAAGAATTGCAGAGCTTAACAAAGCTGGGATGTGGCACTACATTATCTCTAGTACAAGCTTTAGTCAAAGGAAAATTATCCCAAACCCCACGATTATGGTTAGTTACCCAAGGAGCGCAACCAGTTCCTGATAGTATTCCTGTAGTATCTGGAGTCGCACAATCTTCATTGTGGGGGATGGGGAAAGTCATCGACCTAGAACACCCAGAACTCAAATGTGTCAGGATTGATTTAGACCCAAACCAAACTGTGGAGAAAAAAGGCTTAGCACTGTGGTCGGAAATTTGGTCGGAAGATCAAGAAGACCAAGTAGCTTTGCGAGAGGATTGGCGTTATGTAGCACGTTTAGTCAGTAGTCGTCTCCGACAAAAGACTCTAGACCAACAACAGCAAATGCCCACACAGCCATTCCGGCTAACAGCATCACAAAGAGGTACTTTAGACAACTTAATCCTCCAACCAACAGCTAGACATTCTCCAAAACCAGATGAAGTGGAAATTCGGGTGAAAGCAACAGGACTGAATTTCCTTGATGTAGTAGCTGCATTAGACTTGATTCCGAAGCAAGTAGATGGAGTATCTCAACAGCACCTATTAGAGATGGATAGTTTTGGTAGGGAATGTGCTGGGGAAATAGTAGCTGTGGGAGAAAGAGTTACTGAATTGAAAGTAGGAGACTCTGTCATTGCTATGGCTGCTGGCAGTTTTAGCCAATATGTCATCGTTGATGCCCAGTTTGTAACTCTTAAACCAGATAATCTCAGCTTTGAGGAAGCTGCATCAATTCCGGTGAATTTCTTAACCGCCTATTATGCTCTACACCATATAGCGCAGATTTCAGCTGGCGATCGCATTTTAATTCATGCGGCAGCTGGCGGAACAGGAATGGCAGCAGTCCAAATAGCCAAGCTTGCTGGAGCTGAAGTATTCGCCACCGCCAGTCCACCCAAATGGGAAGCCCTACGAGAAATGGGTGTCAAACACATCATGAATTCCCGGAATGTGGATTTTGCTGAGCAAGTGATGGAAATCACTCACGGCAAAGGCGTAAATATTGTATTTAACTCTTTGACATCAGGAGAGTTTATCACCAAGAGTCTATCAGTAGTTAGTTACCAAGGTCGGTTTGTAGAAATTGGCAAGCGAGGAGTTTGGGACTCCAGCCAAGTAGCACAAGTGAGACCAGATGTGTCTTATTGGGTAGTTGATTTAGTGAGAGAATCTCAAAAGCAACCAGAGTTAATTCAATCAATGTTACAAGAGTTGCTCAGTAAATTCTCGCAAGGCTTACTACAACCACCATTATTGAAGATTTTTGCGATCGCAGATGTCATCAACGCCTTCCGTTACATGCAACAAGCCAAACATATTGGCAAAATTGTAGTGACTCAGACAGCACAACCAACTAATAACGCAACGTCAACGCCTTTGAAGTTTCGAGAAGATGGGACTTACTTAATTACAGGCGGACTGGGAGGTTTGGGACTATTGGTGGCACGCTGGATGGTAGAACAGGGAGCTAAGCATTTAGTTTTAGTCAGTCGCCGTCCGCCTGATGATGCTGCTACAAGCAAATTAGCCCAGTTAAAAGCAGTCGGCACCCAAGTTATAGTAGCAATAGCAGATGTATCAGAATATGCAGCGATCGCTAGGGTATTAGATAACATCAACCAGTTAACTACCCCACTAGCAGGGATAATTCACTCAGTTGGCGTGTTATCAGATGGGGTACTGCAAAACCAGAGTTGGTCTAGCTTTGAGAAAGTGATGGCTCCGAAAGTTCAGGGAGCTTGGCATTTACATCAATTGACCCAAAACAAGCCATTAGACTTTTTTGTACTGTTTTCTTCGGCAGCATCTTTGTTAGGTTCGCCTGGTCAAGGAAACCATTCGGCAGCTAATGCTTTTCTTGATGCTTTAGCCCACTATCGCAAAGCAATGGGACTGTCTGGTTTAAGTATTCATTGGGGTGCGGTTGCTCAAATTGGAGAAGCAGCCGAGCGAGGTGCAGATATTAGAGCGCAACAAAGTGGTATGGGTGCGATCGCACCCGACCAGGTAATCAAAGCTCTGGAACTCATCATGGGTAATACTGCAACAGAAGTTGGCGTAGTACCTATTGATTGGTCAGCATGGCAAGACAAAGTTGCAAAATGGCCATTCTTAGCAGACTGGGAAAATGCAACTTCGACAACGGTTAATCAAAACGATCAGCTTCTAGAAAAACTCAAGCGCATTAAAGGTAATGAGCGAGAAAACATCCTCATAACTCATCTCCAAAACGAAATTGCTCAAGTCTTAGGCATGAAAACTGCTGACATTGATGCTAAGCAACCTCTCAACTTAATGGGAATCGACTCTTTAATGGCTGTGGAATTACGCAACCGAATTAAAACCAAATTAGAGATAGACGTTCCTATTACGAAGTTTATTGAAGGCGACAGCATTGTTAGTCTCTGTGCAGACATCAGCCAAAAACTTAGTCAAAGCGAACAAACTCCGTCAGAAGCATCTCTACCAACTATTGTCACTCACTCTGACCAACGCTATCAACCTTTCCCCCTCAATGAAATTCAGCAAGCCTATTGGCTAGGCCGTCAACAAATCTTCGACTTAGGTAATATTGCCACACATATCTACATAGAAATAGACTGTGAAAATTTAGATCTAGAGCGCCTCAACCAAGCTTGGCAGAAATTAATTACCTACCACGATATGCTGCGGATGGTAGTAGTTGCAGACGCTCAACAACAAGTTCTTCAGCAAGTACCTACCTACGAAATTAAAGTTTTGGATTTGGCTGGTGAACTTCCTCAAACGATTAGTTCTGAACTAGAAGTAATTCGTGAGCGAATGTCTCACGAGATTTTACCAGCAAACCAGTGGCCTTTGTTTAGCATCCAAGCTACTCGTTTAAATCAACAAACCCGATTACATATCAGCCTTGATTTGTTAATAGCTGATGCCTGGAGTATCTATTTGATATTCACTCAATGGATGCAGTTGTATAAAGATCCTGAAAGTTCGCTTCCAATCTTAGAATTATCATTCCGAGACTATGTACTAGCGGAGTTGGCCCTCAAAGATACCCCACAATATCAGCGTTGTCAGAAATATTGGTTTGATCGTCTTGATAGCTTACCACCTGCCCCAGAAATTCCTCTTAGTCAACCGATTTCTGCAATTACCCAACCTCGGTTCCAGCGTCGCAGTGCTAGATTGTCTCCAACTCATTGGCAGCAATTACAGCAAAAAGCTCGTCAGGCGAATTTGACTCCTTCTGGGTTGTTGTTAACTGCTTTTGCTGACATCTTAAATCTTTGGAGTAAATCTCCCAAATTTACCATCAATCTCACCCTATTTAATCGGCTTCCCATACATTCTCAAGTTAACCAGCTAGTGGGAGATTTTACCTCTTTAATTTTGCTGGAGGTAGATAACTCAGTTGCAAAATCATTTATAAATCGCGCTCAAAAACTACAAAAGCAACTTTGGCAAGATTTAGAGCATAACTATGTCAGCGCAGTAGAAGTTCAACGAGAACTCCGTCGCCGCGGACGTAGTCAACCAATGGGAGTAGTCTTTACCAGTACTTTAGGGTTAGGTTCTTTAGCTAATGAAGATTTAGGAGAAGGATTTGGCCTCAAGCAATTAGGAGAGATGGTTTATGGTGTTGCTCAAACTCCTCAAGTTTGGCTTGATCATCAAGTGTTAGAGGAGAAAGGAGCATTAGTGCTGAATTGGGATGCAGTCGGAGATTTATTTCCTGAAGATCTTCTCGATCAAATGTTTGCAGCTTACTGTAATTGGCTAAAACAACTAGCAACATCTGATGAACCTTGGAATCAGACTCATCACCAACTGTTATTACCAGAGCAACTAACCTTACAAACACAAATAAATCAGACAACTTCTTCATTGTCTAAGGAAACATTGCATAGTTTGTTTATCAAGCAGGTACAAGCTCAAAGCGAATCACCTGCAATTATTACCACAGACAAAATCCTAAGCTACCAAGAACTATACAGGCGATCGCATTACTTAGGGAATGAATTACGGCGATCGGGAGTTCAACCCAACACTCTAGTAGCTGTAGTTATGGAAAAAGGATGGGAACAAGTAGTAGCAGTCCTCGGAATCTTGATGTCTGGTGGCGCTTACTTACCTATTGACCCAGGACTACCCCAAGAACGCCAGTGGTATCTACTTGCACAAGCAGAAGTCAAACAAGTTTTAACCCAAAGTTACTTGCAAGAATCTCTGTGCTGGCCAGAAGGAATTACTTGTTGGTCTGTAGATACTCAAGAGATAGCAGCATTAGATCTACCTGTTTTAGACCTAGTACAAACTCCAGAAGATCTAGCTTATGTAATTTATACTTCTGGCTCTACAGGTTTACCCAAAGGAGTGATGATTGACCATCGAGGAGCAGTCAATACAATCCTCGATATCAACCAACGCTTTCAAGTAAAACCATCTGATCGAATTTTGGCTCTATCAGCTTTAAATTTTGACCTGTCAGTGTACGATATCTTCGGTATATTAGCAGCCGGAGGAGCCATAGTAATGCCAGCACCAACAGGAACCAAAGATCCAGGTCACTGGATAGAGTTAATTACAACTCACCAAGTTACTATTTGGAATTCTGTACCAGCTTTAATGCAAATGTTGGTGGAATATCTTTCAGGAAAATCACAACAACCAACTAACGACTTGCGAGTAGCTTTGCTAAGTGGAGATTGGTTGCCAATTAACTTACCAGAAAAAATTCGGTCTCTGTGGTCTAATGCTCAAGTAATCAGTTTGGGAGGAGCTACAGAAGCATCAATCTGGTCTATTAGCTATGCCATTGAACAAGTTAATTCTAATTGGAAGAGTATTCCCTACGGCAAATCTTTAGTTAATCAACGTTTTTACGTGTTGAATGAGTTAATGAATATTAGACCAATTGGGGTACCAGGACAACTTTATATTGGCGGTGTAGGATTGGCTTTAGGTTACTGGAAAAATGAGCAAAAAACACAAGCCAGTTTTATTAACCATCCAGTGACTCAAGAGCGTTTGTACAAGACAGGGGATTTAGGACGATATTTACCTGATGGTAACATTGAGTTTCTAGGTCGAGAAGACTTTCAAGTAAAAATCAATGGCTACCGTGTGGAATTAGGAGAAATTGAAGCTGCATTACAGCAAATTTCAGGCATCAAAGAAGCAGTGGTCAGTGCAGTGGGAGATTCACAACAAAACAAGCGTTTAGTAGCATATATCTTGCTAAAGTCTCCCTTACTTGCTAAAGCCGACCAGCAAAATGGAGTCACTCAGTTTTCTCAAGATTCAAATTCTATTACTAAGTACTTACGTCAATATCTCAAAGAAAAACTGCCTGAATATATGGTTCCTGCTGATTACATTATTATGGAGGCTTGGCCGCTAACTGCTAATGGGAAGGTAGACCGTAAACGATTGCCCAAGCCAGAAGAAAATACTCGCTCTAACCTTGAATATACAGCGCCTAAAACTGAAACTGAACAAAAAATTGCCGCTGTTTTGCGAGAAGTACTTCGCATAGAAACAGTTGGAATTCATGACAATTTCTATGAGATCGGAGGAAACTCATTACTCTTAATTCGAGTGCAGAATAAATTGCAAGAAATATTTGATATTGAACTAAAAGTAGTTGACCTTTTTACATACCCAACTGTATACTCCTTGAGTCAATATATTGCTGGCAATGAAGATAATTCTGCTGAAATAGGCAAAAATATTGCTAGTAATCGTTTACAAAAACGTACTGCTATCAAAGAAAAGATAAATACTAGGAAAACATTCCGGAATCAGAAATAGGTTGAAATATGAATACACACATTTAAGATATAGTACCAATTTATTTCAGGGACTTCCAAAAAATAAATTATCACACAAGGTGCGTTAGGACGTTAATCCTAACGCATCACATACACATAATAGGTGCGTTAACATACCTCAATTGCGTAAGTAAATATAAGAAATATAAATTTTAATAGATATTTTTAGGAGAAAAGTTTATGTATCAGCTAGAAGAAGAATTTTTTGATGAAAATCAAGATATTGCAATAATTGCTATGTCTGGACGTTTCCCAGGCTCAAATAGTATTGAGCAATTTTGGCAGAATATCCGAGATGGTGTAGAGTCAATTCATTTTTTCTCAGACGAAGAATTACTAGCTGCTGGTGTCAAGCCTGAACGTTTGAATAACCCTAATTATGTAAAAGCTAGCGGAACTCCTTCAGATATCGATATGTTCGATGCTAGTTTCTTTGGCTGTAGTCCTAAAGATGCTATGGAAATAGATCCGCAACAACGATTGTTTTTAGAATGTGCTTGGGAAGTAATAGAAAGGGGTGGCTATAATCCAAATGTCTACGAAGGTTCAATTGGGGTTTATGCAGGTTGCAGTATTAATAGTTATTTAATCAACAACCTTGATTCTGAATCTGACCTTGGTTTACGGGTGTACCTTAAAGGAGGTGACAAGGATTATTTAGCAACGCGTGTTGCTTACCATCTAAATTTAACTGGGCCTGCTATTAGTGTTCAAACTGCTTGTTCGACTTCATTGGTAGCAGTTCATATTGCTTGCCAAAGTCTGCTTAATGGAGAGTGTGACATGGCGCTAGCAGGTGGGGTTTCTATTTTTGTTTCCCAAGAACCAGGATACCTATATCAAGATGGGTTAGTTGCTTCACCAGATGGTCACTGTAGAGCCTTTGATGCCAAAGCCAACGGAACAGTACCAAGTAATGGCATTGGGATTGTACTCCTCAAAGGACTTAAAGATGCAATTGCTGATGGTGATTATATCTATGCAGTAATTAAGGGTTCAGCTATTAACAACGATGGTTCTTTAAAAGTAGGCTACACCGCGCCCAGTGTAGAAGGTCAAGCAGCAGTGATTGCAGAAGCTCATGCTGTCTCGGGAGTAAACCCAGAGACAATTACATATGTAGAGGCTCATGGTACAGGAACACAACTGGGAGATCCTATTGAAATTGCAGGTTTGACTAAGGCTTTTCAACAGAGTACGCACAAACAAGGTTATTGTGCTATTGGTTCAGTAAAAACTAATATAGGGCATTTGGTTACAGCAGCAGGAGTAGCAGGACTGATTAAAGCTGTGTTAGCTCTCCAGCACAAGTTATTACCTCCTAGTTTAAATTTTGAAAAACCTAATCCTAAAATTGATTTTGCCAACAGTCCTTTTTATGTCAACACAACTCTTGCTGAATGGAAAACCGATGGTACTCCTCGTCGAGCAGGAGTTAGTTCTTTTGGTGTAGGGGGAACTAATGCACATTTGGTACTCCAAGAAGCACCAAAACAAGTTAAGAGTAAAAACTTATATGACAGACCATTACAAATACTAACGCTATCAGCAAAAACAGAAACAGCACTGCAAGAGTTAGCCACAAAGTATTACAAATATCTGACAACTGACACCGAAACAGAACTAGCAGACGTCTGCTACACAGCAAACACAGGACGTGACCACTTCAATCACCGACTAGCAGTAATTGGGGCCAGCAAACAACAATTAGCAGAAAAACTGCATGAATATCAAACTACTGAACAGATAACACAGGTAACATCAGGACAAATCACTAACACAAGCAACCCAAAAAAAATAGCATTTTTATTTACAGGTCAAGGTTCACAATATGTCTTCATGGGAAGACAACTCTATCAAACCCAAGCAGTATTTCGTGCAGCCATAGACCAATGTCAGCAAATCCTCGCTAGTCAATTAGAATATCCTTTACTAGAAATACTCTACCCATCGACAAGCGAAGCACAAAGTCTATTGCCAATTAATCAAACAGCCTATACCCAGCCAGCACTATTTGCACTAGAGTATGCCCTCGCTCAATTGTGGCAATCATGGGGAATCAAACCAGATGTGGTAGTTGGTCATAGCGTTGGTGAATACGTAGCCGCAACCATAGCCGGAATTATCAGTTTAGAAGATGGTCTCAAACTGATAGCCGCCAGAGGCTCGTTAATGCAAAAGTTGAATTCTGAGGGCGCAATGGTAGCAGTGATGGCATCAGCGCAACAAGTGCAACCACTGCTGAGTCAGTATCAAAACACAGTTTCCCTCGCAGCAATTAACGCACCACAAAGCGTAGTCATTTCCGGGGAAAAGACCGCAGTTGCAGCAATTTCTCAGCAGTTGGAATCTCTTGGCATCAAAACAAAACCCTTGCAAGTATCCCATGCGTTTCATTCACCATTGATGAAACCGATGCTGGCAGAGTTTGAAGTAATTGCCAATCAAATCACCTACCATCAGCCGCAAATCCCGTTGATATCCAACCTGACTGGAGAGATTGCAGATGAGCAGATCACAACGGCGCAATATTGGCTAGCTCATGTACTGAAGCCGGTGATGTTTGCTCAAAGTATGCAGACTTTGTCAACTCAAGGTTATGACGTGTTTTTAGAAGTTGGACCACAACCACATTTGTTGAGTATGGGACGGCAATGTTTGCCGAAACAGTTAGGTGTGTGGTTGGCTTCGATGCGTGCTGGTGTTTGTGAGTGGCATGTGATGCTTTCGAGTTTGGCGCAGTTATATGTCCAAGGTGTGGCTATTGACTGGTCAGGATTTGAGGGCGATTCTCTGCGTCAAAAGGTGGTTTTACCCACCTACCCTTTCCAACGTCAGCGCTACTGGATTGAAATGGGTAATGGACGTTATCAAGATCAGTCTATTACATCGGAGAATAATAGTTCTCTTATCATTAATCTTATTAAGCAAGGAGATATAAAAGCATTAACTCAACAACTTAGCACAGTCGCAAATCTCTCCCAAAGCGAAGTTGATTTATTGCCTAAACTACTAAACCTGATAGTTCAACAACATCAACAACAATTAACAAAAGTTAGCATTGAAGAAATTCCCTTACTGCAACATAAATCTGTAAAAAAACTTGAACTACTCCAGGAACTACAAGCAGTTCCTACAGTAAAATATAAACAAACTTTAATACAATATCTACAAAAGCAAACACTCCAAATACTACAAATTAATGCGTCTGAAATTGATACACAACAATCCATCCTAGAATTAGGTTTTGATTCTTTAAGTGTTATTGAACTGAAAAATCAATTGGAAGCTCAATTAGAAGTAACTATACCTGCTGGCGAAATTATGCAAGGGCCCAGTATTATCGAACTAGCAGAACAGCTTACTGAAAAAATCACTCAAGATAGTTCTACCTTAAAGAAAGCATCTTTCCAAAATGAAATTACAGAGTTAGCTAATCAAAGAGCAAGTTGGGTTGCATACTATAAACCTAAGCCTAATAGTTACCTACGCCTGTTTTGCTTTCATCCCTGGGGGTCAAGTGCTTCAATTTTTAAAAAATGGTCTGATGAATTACCACTAAATATAGAAGTTATACCAATTCAACTTCCAGGTAGGCAACAGCGTTTAAAGGAAAAACCTTTTACAGATTTTGCAGCTTTAATCCAAGTTTTAGGAGACTTGATTCATCCTTATCTTGATAAACCTTTTGCTTTTTATGGTCATAGTATGGGTGCTTTAATTGCTTTTGAACTTGCTTACATTGTAAAAGTAAAATATAACATTAACCCACAATATTTGTTTTTGGGTAGCGCTCAAGCAATATCTGATATTTCTTTTTTAAAGAGAATTAAAAATTGTTCACAAAATCAAATTTTAAATTATCTTGTGGAGATTTCAGAAATTCCAGAGGCTATTTATAATGACAAATCACTTTTTGAAGAGTTGATGGAGATTTTTAAAGCGGATCTGCAACTACTACAAAGTTATGACTATAAGGAGCAAGAGCCACTAGATTGCCCAATTTATGCTTTTGGTGGTGTGGATGATGCTTCTCTTAGTGAAAAGCAACTTTCACTGTGGTCTCACCATACTCAAAATACCTTTAAGCTGCAAATGCTTCCTGGTAAACATATGTTTTTGAACAATAGCCAAAAATCTCTGTTAGATATAATTTCTCAAGAAATCTTAAAAATTAATAGGAATGAATAATCAATTTTTTCGTAACACTGAACAAAAACTAGAAATTGCTATTATTGGTGCTGGAATCTCTGGTTTGTGTATGGCAATTAATCTAAAGAAAGTTGGTATTAACTCATTTAAGATTTTGGAGAAAGCAGAGAGTTTAGGTGGCACATGGCGAGATAACACTTATCCCGGTGCTGGTTGTGATGTTCCATCTTTCCTGTATTCATTTTCTTTTGAGCTTAAATATAATTGGACACAAAACTACCCAAAACAATCAGAAATACTTGAATACTTAGAATATTGTGCTGACAAATACGGTATTAAGCAACATATTCAATTTAATACTGAAATTATTACAGCAATTTTTGAACAGGAGCAAGGTATTTGGAGTATTTATACCCATCACAATGAAAAGTTACAAGCTAATATTTTAATCAGTGGTTGTGGACAATTGAATCGCCCAAAAATACCTAATATACCTGGAATTAATACATTTCAAGGAACTCAGTTCCATTCGGCACGCTGGAATCATCAGTATAATTTAAGAGGTAAAACAGTGGCTGTAATAGGTACTGGTGCAAGTGCCATTCAGTTTATTCCACTAATTGCTAAAGAAGTGAAGAAGTTATTTATTTTTCAAAGTAGTGCTAACTGGATTTTAAATAAGCAGGATCATAAATTTACTAAATTTCAACATTGGATATTCAAGACGTTTCCATTAACAGTTAATTTATATCGATTATGGACTTATCTGACTTTAGAGTTTTTGCTTGTGAATGGCATTCTTCAAAAAGACGGCATTACGGGAAAATTATTTGCTGCCTACGTTAGTCGTCAGAGACATCAAAAAGTAAAACAGGCAACGCTTCAATCAGTCCTAGAGCCAATTTTTCCAGTTGGTTGTAAGCGAGTTTTGCTATCAAATGATTATTATGAAACGCTTCAGCAAGCCAACGTTGAAGTTATTATTAGGCGTATTAAGGCTATATGTACTAATAGTGTGTTGACTCAAGATGACCACGAATATGCAATAGATACTCTTATTTTTGCTACTGGTTTTCATGCTAACAATTTTTTATTGCCTATAAAAATAATTGGTCTGAATAACCAATTATTAGAGGATAAATGGAAAGATGGTGCTGAAGCATATAAAGGTATTATGATATCAGGATTTCCTAATTTATTTATGCTTTATGGGCCAAATACTAATACATCAAATTCAATTATATTTATGATTGAATGCCAGGTTCGTTATATAATTTCCTGCATTCAGCTAATTCAAAGAAAATCGTTCCAATTTTTGGATATTAAGCCCAATAAGCAATATTTATTTAACCAAAAACTACAAGCTGCTGCTGCTAAAACTGTTTGGAGTAGTAATTGTACTAATTGGTATAAAAATGAGCAGGGTAAAATTGTCAACAATTGGCCTCTATCAACATTATATTATTTACTAATAACTTTTCGAGCTAGTTTAGAAGATTTCTACTGCTTTGGTAAAGATAAAAACTAAGTTAAAATAAGAAACATTATTGATTAAATTAAAAGGTTATAAATTTGGTTTTTTGAAAAACAGTAGCTTATTGCTACAAGGTTAAAGGAAATGGTGAGGGTTTTTATGAGCAAGTAGAGAAGTTGAATTAGTATGTAAAATCTGAGTGGATTTAACAAGGTAATCAAGAGTGTGATTTTCACGTTAGTGGGACAAAAATCTTAATTATTCTTGATAATACTAGATATCATAAAAAGAAAGATTTTTGCAAAAAATTGAGCAAAATTTACCTAATATATATATAATTGCATTTTTTACCTGCTTATAGTCCTGACTATAACTTGATTGAACTTGTATGGCATTCAGCAAAGGAATATATAGCGCATCGATTATTCCAGTCAGTTTCGGAGCTAGAGGCATTATTAAATTGCTTACTTAACCAGGGCAATTCAATTATAAAATAGCACAGAAAGATTAAGAATCGAGGTAGCGCTATTATTGCAAGTAAAATGTGGAAGAAGATTTAAAAGGGGATTAGCAAAAGAGCCAGATCCATTAGAATATAAGCAAAAGCATGAAGAACTAGCATTACTTAAAAAACTGAAAAATTCCGATTTTGGAGAAAAATACACAATTAATTTTGCATAGGTACTTACTTATTATTTGAAAACTGTACACAGGAGTTAAATAATGAATTTATGGTTTCGTCTATGGTGGTATTGGTTAATCATTGTTACTTGCGGAGTAACTATATTTAGCATTAGTTTGGTTATTTTACCAGATCTTATGCAGTTGTTCTTTAACACAATGTTCTTTTCACCCTTACAAGCACATACTACCTTTGATGAAATCGTATATTCTTATATTAAATTTTTGTATGGCGTACTTGGTGCTGTAATGGTCGGTTGGAGTATTAGTTTACTCTTCATCCTTATAGGGCCATTTTATCGTAGGCAACGTGAAGCGTGGTACGCCATGATAGTATCAGTACTCGTGTGGTTCATCTTGGATAGTTCGTTGTCTATATCAGCGGGATTTTGGCAGAATGCTGTTTTCAATACTGTATTTCTCGTATTTTTCGCAATTCCTCTGGCAGCCACGTATCGATATTTTCAAAAATGATGGTTCTTCAGGACTTATTATGCCATAGTGTGGCATCTAAAGGTATAGTGACAATAGATGAAATAGAAAGAATGTTAAAAGACGCATCTGAAGATAACGGTGATTTAAAACCTGAAGACTTAAAAAGACTTGGAATTGATGAGATAGCTCTAGTGAAAGGAAAGGGAAATTACTGTGCTTGCTGTATTAATAGATGAATTATCCAGGGGACATAGAACAGGGAGATTTTCTAGAGTACCTGGTGAAATAGGGGTTTATACATGGGATTCTAAGTTGATAGCAGAATGAATGATGCTGGAATTAACGGCGATCGCCTAGATACATGATGCTTGACCGAATAAACAAGACCGCTTCATAGCGACGGGAGAATTTAAGATTGATGGAAACTGTCAGTTAAAATAATAAGAGTAGTTATGTAAGAGTGCCGATGAATATCAGTATTGATATACCTGATGAGGTGCGCGTTTATGTAGAGGCACAAGTGATGACAGGTACTTAATAGTAGCATTGGCGAATATTTTTTAGATTTGGTGAAGCAAGACCAAAAACGCAAAGCACAGGCGAAATTAGAAGCACTCTTAGCTGAAGGTATTAATGACCAAGGGCAGGAAGTAACACCGGAATATTGGCAAAATTTGCGTTCTACCGTTTTAGATCAGAACAGCATGGAGAACCCAAACGACAGATGAACTATCGTTTAATTGTCAAAGACCGGGCAACGCAAGATTTACAACATCTGGCAAACTATATACTGGTCAATGGCAATGCAGATGTAGCAGGTAAATTTTTAGACGCGGAGATAGGGAGACGCGGGGACGTGGAGAAATTTTTATGATAAGTGATTAGCCGGACATGATATGACCAGATTTTAGGGAACGAGCAGGATGTAGAACGATTTGTTATCTCTGCTTGCGATCGCATCTCTTGTTCTCTCATTAGACCTATCCGCAAAATGCTAAACGTATGATATTAATAGGTTTGAGCCATTATTTGGGGTAGGCGATCACTGGCTTGAGTTTGACGAGTGAATAAGGATTTCAAGGCTAATAGTCACACTTTTATCAAAAGTTTTACCAAAAATAGAATTAAATATATTTAATTTTGAATAGCTACTGTTAACTATTAAGAGCTAATATAAACACCTGATTCATCCGGAATCGAACTAACCCGCAAACAGTCATAATTACCCGATTGTACTTCTTGTGCCCAAGGCGAAATCTTTCACTAGCAATTTTAAATATTTTTATTCTACCTATCAGATGCTCAACACCTATTCTTCTTGAAGACAATTCTTTATTTTCTTCTTTTTGGATTTCAGTAATTTCGTTGTTTTTAGTCTTTTTATGAGGCGTTGCTATCGCCGCATCCCCCTTATAAGCTTTATCCCCTAAAAATTTTTGTTGAGGAGCAAACTGATCACGCCTGACTCTAAATAAATTAATATCACTTGTCTTACCTAGCTTTCCAACTATTACATCAACAATATCTTCTCCATTTGGTAAAACAATAAATTGATTTTTAACAGCTTTTTCTATTGTTACAACTATTCCTATACCTTCGACCTCTTGACAATCTAACACTTTCATATCGGGAAGATTCAGTATTTCTTCTACAGTAAATTTCATAGCGTTCGCTTAAAATTTTAGTAGACTACAATTTATATTGTAACGTCAGTTTTATTTGATAATATTTGAAAACTTGTAAACTATTATAATATGTGGACTTTAACCATTTTTTATCTTAAATTGTAGTTGTTAAAATCTAGTTTATTTTAATTTTTGCCATAAAAGTAGCGGAAGAACCGAAAAATCCTGAATTAGCGCAGGCGTTTGAAGAGGCGAAACATGATGCTGAAGCGCAGAGTAAGTTTCTTCGGGAGTCGGGGAGATTTCCATTAACTGCGATAGGGGATATCAATACTTATGCTGTTTTCGCTGAGACTACGAGAAGGTTAATTTTATCTGATGGGAGAGTAGGAGTTATTGTTCCTACTGGAATCGCAACTGATGACACTTGTAAAAAGTTTTTTGGAGATTTGACGCAGAAACTCGTAAGTCAAATTCTATTACGCGAACGGTGAGCTGTATCTTAAAGATTACGATTATCGTATTTGGTTGGAATTATACAGGCAATTTGTAATTTCTGGTGTCCTCCTTTTTTGAGCCGGGCGATCGTTTCTAGCAGTTGGTTGGTGCCAAGATAGCACTTATATTGTGTTTCAACAGGAATAATAACGTGTGAAGCAGCTACTAGGCTCATAATGCTTAGTATTCCTAGAGAAGGCGGACAATCAATCAAAATATAGTCATACTGGTCAAGTACATTTGAGAGTGCAAACTTGAGCCGTTGACGGTTATCAATGGTCAGGTCATGGAAAATCTTTTGCTCTGTACCTGCTAATTGGATATTTGTTGGTACAAGGTGTATTCCGTGAATCTGTTTTTCCCATATATACAGGGGAGTTTCTTCAGCGATCGCACTATAAATAGTTTGCTCGGTTTTGAGCTTAATTTCCCCTAATCCCATAAAGGCTGTTAGTCAACATACTCAAAGTAGAGTTACGCTCGAATTTATCACAAACCCGCCAAAAATATCAAAAATGCAGACTATTTGCCACACAGTAGTTGCATGACACTGTGGATGAAGGCACTTGCCGTTCAAACCGCCACAAATGGCGGCGCTCAACACAGCTTGACTAACATAAACTGTTAGAGAGAATTGAACTTAATGAAGAAGGATTAAACTGAATGAATAACAGCCCCATGAACAACAACCCTGCCACCCCTCCTGCACAATGTCCCTTCCGGGGAACCCGCATTGGCGGCGCGCTCGGCTCCAAGCCACAAGTCGATGATTGGTGGCCGAACCGACTTCAGGTCGAACTGCTTCACCAAAATTTGCCCCAAGCTAACCCACTGCGAGATTTCGATTACAAAGGAGCCTTCGCGAAGCTTGACTTTGAACAGTTGAAGAGCGATATCAAAGCGCTGCTGACCGATTCAAAGGACTGGTGGCCCGCCGACTATGGGAATTATGGACCTCAAATGATTCGCATGGCGTGGCACTCAGCAGGCACCTACCGGATCGCGGACGGTCGGGGTGGAGCGAGTCAGGGTATGCAACGCTTCGCACCCATCAATTCGTGGTGGGATAATGGAAACACAGATAAATCACGACGGCTGCTCTGGCCCATCAAGCAGAAATATGGTGCGGCACTAAGCTGGGCTGATCTGATGGTTCTGACGGGCAACTGCGCGCTCGAAATCATGGGGTTTAAGACCTTCGGTTTTGGTGGCGGTCGCATTGATGCCTGGGAGGCGGATCGCGCGACATACTGGGGGCCGGAGTTCTGGAACGGCGATCCGGTTGACGATATCAAGGAACACCCTGGTCATCCTGATGAGATGGTCACTCGCACGATTCGGTGGGTTGGGAAACCGAACGAGGAATACTACGACCTTGAGAACCCGCTAGCAGCTTCGCACCAGGCGCTAATTTACGTCAATCCAGAGGGTCCAAACGCTGAGGGCGACCCCTATGGCTCGGCGCGAGACATTCGCGAGACGTTTGCGCGGATGGGCATGAATGACGAAGAGACTGTCGCGCTGATTGCAGGTGGTCATGCCTTTGGCAAAAGTCACGGCATGGTCTCGCCGGACAAGATCGGTCCAGCACCGGAAGCTGCGCCGATTCAAGCGATGGGCTTGGGGTGGCAGAACCCTGAAGGCACTGGGTTTGCCGAATATACAATGACGAACGGGATCGAAGGATCGTGGACTCCAAACCCGACCCAGTGGGATAACAATTACCTCACCAATCTTTTTAAGTACGACTGGGAACAAACAAAGAGTCCAGTAGGTGCGATTCAGTGGAAGCCGAGCAATGCTGATGCGCCGAAGACACCGGATGCCCATCAACCGGGCGTTGAGCATCCGTTAATGATGATGACTTCAGACATTGCGTTGAAAGTCGATTCGACCTATCACGAGATCTGTCAGCGCTTCTTGGGTGATTTCGATTACTTCAGCGATGCGTTCGCGCGCGCCTGGTATAAGCTGATCCATCGGGATATGGGTCCGAAAACGCGCTATCTTGGTCCGGAAGTCCCAGAGGAAGATCTGATCTGGCAAGATCCAATTCCGGCACTGGATCATGATGTCGTTGATGCCGCCGATATCAATTTTCTTAAGGATAAGATTTTAGCGAGTGGACTCTCGGTTTCGGCGCTCGTGTCAGCCGCTTGGGCAGCGGCATCGAGTCACCGCCATTCCGACAAGCGCGGCGGCGCAAATGGGGCGCGCGTTCGCCTCAATCCTCAGAAAGACTGGGAAATGAACCGCCCGCAGGAACTCGGCGAGGTGCTATCGACCCTTGAGCAAATTCAGGCGGACTTTAACAGTACTCAGTCGAGCAGCAAAAAAATCTCGCTAGCAGACCTGATCGTCCTCGGTGGCTGTGCTGCGATCGAGAAGGCCACGCAAGAGGCTGGGTTTTCTGTTGCCGTCCCGTTTACTCCGGGGCGGATGGATACGACTCAGGATCTGACAGATGTTGAAATGTTTAATTGGCTGAAGCCAGTTTCGGACGGTTTCAGAAATTATCACAATGAGGCGGTTGGCTATAAGGTGAAGCCGGAGCGGATCTTCCTGGATCGGGCGCAGCTCCTGACGCTGACCGCGCCCGAATGGACGGTTCTGGTCGGCGGACTTCGCGCCCTCGATCAGAATTGGGACTATTCAAAGCACGGTAGCTTCACTGACCGACCGGGTGTCTTGACCAATGACTTTTTCCGTGTCCTGACAAGTATGGACTACGAGTGGAAGCCTGTTGACAATCGGGAGATGTTTTTTGATATCTGCGATCGCGAAACCGGTGCAGCGAAGTTCACCGCAACCCGCTGCGATCTCATCTTCGGCTCGAACGCCCAACTGCGTCAGATTGCTGAAGTCTATGGCGCTGATGACGGTCACGAGCGGATGGTCAAGGACTTCGTCGCAGCCTGGAACAAGGTGATGATGCTCGATCGCTTCGACGTTGGCGCTGAACAGACCCGCTAAAGTCTTGAGCGCTCAACACGCCCGAACTCCACGGGTGTATCGCTGCGCTTTGAAGAACTCACCGTGGATAAGAACGCTGCTTATCCACGGCAAGAGGAACCTTGCGCTTTGGATTAAAGCAATACGAACGAGATTATCTCGTTTGTCACTTATTTTAAGATATTTATCTAAAGATTTAGTGGGTGTTTCTTTCCGCCATACGGCAGCTGATCGCGCGTAGTGTATGGGATGGAGGAGCGGCATAAACACAACTTGGGGATGAGGTAGCGCTTGTGCCTCATTGGGCATGACTGCAACTCCTTACGGCTAAAGTTAAGTTCTTCTGCAATGATCGCAAAATATTTCAGATGCCGTAATTCCATGAATTATATTCGGTATGCCTAAAAATTATAGCTATCAGAATTATAAAGTATTGGACTCTCAGTTAAGTAAATATGTATTATTAAAGACAAAGAACTAATTTATGCACGGTTGAAAACCGATTGACGCGCGGCTATTTGCGCGACTGCTATCCGAAGCGATGCAAGAATGAGCGATCGCGTTGCTAATTCAAAGAGCGATATTTTGAACCATCCGGCATAATCGTACCTTCGAGGAAAGCACTTCTTAATTCATAATCGCTGACTTTAGCATTTTTGAGATTAGCACCAGTTAGGTAGGCTCCCTCCAAGTTAGCACCATTCAAACTAGCATCCCTCAAATTAGCACCACTCAGATTGGCATGACTCAAATCTGCATAAATCAAATTAGCACCGCTCAGGTTGGCACTACTGAGATTAGCTTGACTCAAGCGAGCAAAACCCAGTTTTGCATAACTCAAATTTGCACTACTAGCCTCAACACCAGCGAGAAGTTTTCCCAGTGCAGAATGTTCATCAGCTAAGATAAAAACGGTTGACATAATTTAAGACTGTACCAAGTGCGATCGCCCAGGTTGGTAGTGTCCAAAAAGTCTTGCTTAATTGCTTGGGAATTTTTTTGATAACTTCAATTAAGGATCTCAGCCATAACAGATAACGATCCTTACGCGGTAAGCTTTTTATACCTCTCTGAGATTTCCTCGATCTGGTACGGCTTCTTAAAGGCTGTCGCGATCTTTCGGTTTGAAATTGTTGAGATTCGCTTGGTATTTGTGTGCTTAATTCTGAAGGTTAGCGAATGTTTGCTTTTTTTGTCGGCGAGACAACTTTTGGCTCAGATACAGATTCGACTCTTGCACCTCTTAACATCTGTTGCGTAATCGTTGTTAAGGCATTTTTCCACGCTCTATTGAGTTCAGGAGTCCAATTTTCCTTGTGATACTGCTCAAAAGTCAACAGCAGCATTTTGTTGATTGTGCCGTAGTGTTTAAGCTAATCAGCATTTAAGCTGCAAAATAGCTAAAATTACCTTTATTTTTGATTTTCCGATGCCACTTAATTACTAACTCGCCTTGATTTAACAGCTTATCTAGCAGTGTTTTCAATTCGTCTACTGATTTAAATAAGCGATGAGTAATATATTCTGGTTCTTCCGCTAATTTTATGGCAAAAATTAAAATAAATTAGATTTTAACAACTACAATTTAATATAAAAAATGGTTAAAGTCTACATATTGTAATAATTTACAAGTTTTCAAATATTATCAAATAGAACTGATGTTACAATATAAATTGTAGCTTACCAAAATTTTAAGCGAACGCTATGAAATTTACTGTAGAAGAAATACTGAATCTTCCCGATATGAAAGTGTTAGATTGTCAAGAGGTCGAAGGTATAGGAATAGTTGTAACAATAGAAAAAGCTGTGAACTATTGTAGTTGTCCGACCTGTGGAAGAATCACTCAAAGTATACATCAAAATCATTGGCGAACAATTAATGATTTATCTTGGAGTGAAAAAACAGTTTTATTAAAAATAAATCGTCGCCAATTCAAATGTAATAAATGTAAGAAAGTCTTTAGTGAAAAACTAGATTTCGTTGAAAAGAATAAAGCATATAATAAGAGACTAGCGGTTGATGTAGTGCAACAAGTATTAAATAGCAACATTCATAGC
>NZ_JCACKM010000083.1:0-30583 GCF_059505385.1 Desmonostoc vinosum | reverse complement strand
GTGGCACTATGACGTGCCACATCCTCAAGGGTTTTCAGCCTAGCCATCCTTATAAGCGCTTTAATCTTTTATAAACATCATCATCATTACGCTTACCCACTACAATGACTTCTACTAAATCTTGATCAGGAAAATACCTGTAAACGATTCGATATTCGCCACTATCAACTCGATAAAAACCCTGATAGCCCGATAGTTGTTCACTATCGGATGGTAAAGGCTCAACATTCAAAGCCAAAACCTTTTTTGCAATCTGTGCTGCTATTTTAGGTTGTAAACCATTCAGAAAATCAAGAACGGTTGCTAGACCATCAAGTTTCGCCATTGGCTATATGTTGCAATGCCGAGGAAAAAGCCTCTGTACCAACCATTTTTGAATGACTCAGAGCAGTTTCAGCGGCTTGACCGAAAACCATATCCTCTAATTCTTGCAGCCGAGAAATTAATTTTTGGTAGCTCTCTGCTGAGATAATTACATGGCTAGGCCGTGATTGTTTGGTCAGTAGAACTGGCTCAGTAGCAGCTTTGTCAAAAACCTCACCATGTTTGTTACGAGCATCTGTGAGAGTATAGGTCTGCATAAGAGTTTTGACTATTTTAGACATTTTGACTATATTTATTTTATTAGATAAATCTACTTTCAAGGATATTCAGCACTAAGATTTGGTCAAATTTGCTCAGGATCAATTCCTTGTGCTTGTAGTAATTGCGCCAATCTGGCTGCACGTTGTTCGGCTTGGGTGGCGCGTTGTTCGGCTTGGGTGGCGCGTTGTTCTAACTCAAGGGAATTCAGC
Source organism: Desmonostoc vinosum (assembly GCF_059505385.1). NCBI lineage: Bacteria > Bacillati > Cyanobacteriota > Cyanophyceae > Nostocales > Nostocaceae > Desmonostoc > Desmonostoc vinosum. The sequence goes on along the minus strand of NZ_JCACKM010000083.1, from coordinate 29,789 downwards.
AGCCTTTCACCTGTTTGAGCATCTTCCATCACAACTCGGCCATCCTGAAGTCCAATTAACAGTCCCACTGTTTCGCAAAAAATACGTCCCTCATCATCTGGAGTCAGCGGTAAGTATTGTCCATCAACCAAACGATATCCTAGAACTTCCTCAATTACTTGTCGGCGTTGTGTACGTCGGTCAATAATTAAATACTCTTGCACTCCAGCCTGAGCATAATGCTTCACCTTGGTTTGTCGGTCTTCTTTGCGATAATGGGGAGAAACGACTTCAATGATTAATGAAGGAAGTACCCCTTCTTCAGACACAACAAACTCAGTGCGAATTTGCTCTTTATTTTGCAATCCAAACACCACAAAAGTATCTGGACAGTGATTTTTCAGATGAGGAATCCCCCATTTAATAATCAAATCACGGAAGACTGCCGTGGTTGGATCATCAGCGTAACGGCGCGTTAGCATATCCTTAGCATCGCCTGCGGCATCGTCATGAAAGGTACTGTTGGGCAAGCGATATCCTTGTTGTGGGTGGAGAAATTCTTCGGATGTTAAGGGAATTTGAACGTAAGTTTCGCTGCCGTCTGGTTCAATAACAGTTTCAGTACGCCAACCGCGTTCAGCTAATTCAGTTGATAAATCCTGTGGTGTGGTGGCTGTCATGGCTAGGACTTACCTTTGGTTAACTTTGGTATCAGCCTAACATACCCGATTTTACACCGTTGCTGAGCGATCGCTTACTCAAAGTTGCCGCTTCGGCTTGTGCTAATAATTTTTTCTTGTCAAGTCCCTTGCTTACCAATCCCAGAGAAGCTATCTTTGGGTGCAAGTTGGTATCATTGTGCAAGAATACCCTAATCAAGTAGCGATCAGTTAGGATCTTGTCACACTTCTTTTATTTGAGAAGTCATATCTCAGATTTTCTGGACTAAAATAGTATATCTGTTCTACTCAAACTCTCAACTAAACACTCCATAAATCCATATACATAGAGGCAGGAATGGCTATCAATACCGATACTTCTGGCAAGCAAAAAGCCCTGAATATAGTACTCAACCAGATTGAGCGCAGCTTCGGTAAAGGAGCAATCATGCGCTTAGGCGACGCTACCCGGATGCGGGTAGAGACGATTTCTACCGGAGCGCTCACTTTAGATTTGGCATTGGGTGGCGGTTTACCCAAAGGGCGAGTGATTGAGATTTATGGGCCGGAAAGTTCTGGTAAGACTACAGTAGCACTACACGCAGTTGCGGAAGTGCAAAAAGAAGGGGGTATTGCTGCCTATGTTGATGCTGAACATGCCCTTGATCCCACTTACGCAGGGGCTTTGGGTGTCGATATTGACAATTTGCTGGTTTCCCAACCTGATACTGGTGAATCGGCTTTAGAAATTGTCGATCAGCTAGTGCGCTCTGCGGCGGTAGATATTGTAGTCATCGACTCAGTGGCAGCACTAGTACCCCGCGCCGAAATAGAAGGTGAGATGGGTGATGCTCACGTCGGTTTGCAAGCACGGTTGATGAGCCAAGCCTTACGTAAAATTACTGGTAACATTGGTAAATCTGGATGCACTGTTATTTTTATCAACCAGTTGCGGCAAAAAATTGGCGTTACTTACGGTAGTCCAGAAACTACAACTGGTGGTAATGCATTGAAGTTTTACGCTTCGGTACGCTTGGACATTCGCCGGATTCAAACTTTGAAAAAAGGTACTGATGAATTTGGTAATCGCGTCAAAGTTAAAGTTGCTAAAAACAAGGTAGCGCCACCTTTTAGAGTAGCGGAATTTGATATTATTTTCGGCAAGGGAGTTTCTACCTTGGGTTGTCTTGTTGACATCGCAGAAGAAACAGGAGTTTTGCTGCGTAAGGGGGCTTGGTACAGCTACAACGGTGACAACATTTCTCAAGGTCGAGATAATGCCATTAAGTATCTAGAAGAAAAGCCAGAGTTTGCTGAACAAATTAAGCAACAGGTGCGTCAAAAATTAGATATGGGAGCGGTTGTTTCTGCTAATTCTGTGGCGAAAGCCAGTGAAGAAGACGAAGATATCGAATTAGAAGAAGAAGATTAAGTTCATGTGCTGAGAAAGGGCGCGATCGCCAGCCGAAATTTTGACGTTGCTGGCGATAACAGTTTATTTAACTTCAAATGAGGCAATCATTTTTTCTGCTGTCTGCGAAAATTGACTGTAATCATCTACTGCTGCCGTATATGTAATCACATATGCCTGATTACCTTTTAAAGTCCAAACTTGCAAACTTTTGATATTCGTGTTTCCATCTTTGCTAGTAAAAATTAATTGCTTAGCTCTTTTATTAAATAAAGTTGTATCACTTGTATCGACAATAGTAGCGCTTGGTGTCGTGTCCTTAATTTCTTTGATGAAAGCATCTTTGGACTCATCTAATGTACCGGAAAATTCTTCAGCGCTAATTGTTACAGTGTCTTGATATTTATCTGTTTCACCTTGTTTAGGTGACAAGAATGTTACTAATTCTTTAGTAATAGGGTCGAATCTCTCTTCAAATTTCCAAGCTTCGGGATATTTTATTTTTATCCCGGAAGCAGAGTCTTCATATGTCAAAAAATTTGATATTTGAGTTGTTGATTGGAATGCAAATAACCCACCTATTCCAACAGCTAAAGCTATTCCTAATCCAATGAAAAGTTTCTTTCGTGGTAGTGTAAGTGATAAAGATTGTTGGGTTTTAGCAGCTGGTGATTTATCTAGCGTTTCTAATGCTTGCAATGCCGCAGTTGCTGTTGAATAACGCTGACGAAAGTCATAGCACACCATTTTATCTAAAATTTCTGCTAGCTGTGGGCTGACTTCTACTTGGTTGCGCCAATCAATTTCTCCTGTATCAGCATTTCTTGGTAGTCCTTGAGTGCCATAAGCCATAGGATTAATTGCAGCTAAGGCTTGAATGCCAATAATTCCCACTGCATAGATATCGCTACTCAATTGCGGGGTTTGACTGGCTTGTTCACTCGGCATATAACCATGAGTACCAATAGCAACAGTAAAACTGGTTTGCCCTTGAGAATTAGCTATTTGGGTACTAATTTGTTTGACTGCGCCAAAATCAATTAGTACTATTTTGCCATCTGGCTGCCTGCGCCGAATATTAGCAGGTTTGAGATCCCGGTGAATGACGTTGTTTTGATGAACAAATACCAAAACTTCCAAAATATCTTTTAAAAGTTTAATGACTTCAGGCTCAGTCAACGGGTTGCCTAAAGGAGGTATTTCTTGACTGATATCATGACCTGGAATAAATTCTTGAACTATGTAAAATTCTTGATCCTCTTCAAAATGAGCTAGTAGTTGAGGAATTTGATCGTGTCTTCCCAAGATTTCCAGAGTGGCCGCTTCCAGATCAAACAAACGTTTGGCTTGCTGTAAAGTGTATGCATCAGTAGAGAGTGGTCTAAAATGCTTGACAACGCACTGCGGACTTCCCGGTCTTTGGATGTCTTGAGCTAAGAAAGTTGCACCAAATCCCCCCCCTCCTAGCTGATTGAGAATTTGGTAGCGTCCACCCACCGTTTGACTCGGCATTAAATTTACCCTTTCACCTAGAGTTGCTCACTTACTGATTCGTTAATCTTGATTTTTACACATAATCTATGGTGGTTCTCTATTGTATTTAGGAATGGGGAATTGGGAATTGGGAATTGTCCTTCGTCCTTGTCCTTTGTCATTGATTATTCTCCGCGTCACCCGAAGGGTGACGCTCGCAAGCTCGCTAACGCAGTCGCCTGCGGAGGGAAACCCTCCTTTACTCGCTGTCTCACCGCGTCCCCGCGTCTTCCTTTATCCACGCAAAACTTGTACTATCTTTGATGGCAACTCTGTATGAGAACTGATAGTCAGTATCTGAGCAATTTTATCAGCAGGTATGGGACGACTGAAGTAGAAACCTTGTCCTTCGTGACACCCTCGCTGTTGCAGATAGTCAAGCTGTGCTTGAGTTTCTATGCCTTCTGCTGTGATATTTAATCGCAGGCTCTTAGCTAAGGCAATAATGGCATCGGTAACGGCTGCACTATCGGGATTGGATGTGACATCTTGAACAAATGAGCGGTCAATCTTGAGCATGTTAACAGGAAAGCGCTTGAGGTAGTTCAGCGATGAATAACCAGTACCAAAGTCATCTAAAGCCAGCGATATGCCCAGTTCTCGTAATTGTTCTAAAGTTTTAATGGAGCGCTGAATATCGCTCACCAAAGAGCTTTCAGTTACTTCTAGTTCTAAGTAGTGTGCTGCCATTCCTGTCTCTTCAAGGATTTGGCTGACGATTTCTACCAAATTTGGTTGTTCAAACTGTCTAGCTGATAGGTTCACTGAGATGCGAATTGGAGAGAACCCAGCCAGCTGGCAGGCACGGTTCTGGGCGCAAGCAGTTCTCAAGACCCATTCACCAATTGGTACAATTAAGCCGTTGGCTTCTGCGATCGCAATAAACTTGGCTGGAGAAACCAAACCTTGAATGGGATGTTGCCAGCGAATTAATGCTTCTAGTGCTGTAACTTGTCTAGTGTGCAAATCAATTAAAGGTTGGTAATAAACCAGCATTTCGTTACGCTCTAGCGCTCCATGTAATTCGTTTTCTAAGGACAATCGCTCTTGCAATTGAGTATTAATTTCTGGGGAATAGAAATGATATTTACTACGTCCCCGCTGCTTTGCTTGATACAGGGCAATGTGAGCTTGTTGTAATAATTGATCTATACTATTTTGCTCGCCTAACTCATTAATTGTGATGCCAATACTGACTGTAATATGAATTAGATTGCCATCTACAGAAAAGGGTTTTGCTAGCGTACTTAACAATAGTTGAGATAGCTTAATGACATTCTCAAAAGAAGGAATAGTTGTACGAGCGATCGCAAATTCGCCTCCATTTAAATAAGTTAAAACATCTGTTTGACCAATGCAGGTTATCAAACGTTGAGTAACTGCTCTTAACAACAAATTTGATGTTTCATGTTCCAATGCATGACTCATAGCAGCAAAATCATCGATCCCTAGTAAAAGGACAGCTATAAGTTGCTGGTTATTCTGAAGTTGAAATAGGGTTTGAAGCAAGCGTTCTCTAAATAAATCTCGATTAGGTAATCCAGTCAAGTTATCATAACTGGTGATGTAATGAATTAACTCATCTAACTTATGCAGAGTTTGTGAGGTATCAGCCATTAATGTGCCTGCTTCATCAACAAATTCTGTGGGCAGTTCTGGTAATGTTTTGGTGTTTAAATAGTTTCGTAATGCAGTGGATGTCAAAATTACTGGGTTCAGGAGATGACGCAGTGCGTAGAGGGTAGCTGCTGTACCTCCTAACGTAGCAAAAAGAGCAATGAGCAAAACTCGTATTGCCATCTCCCATGAATATGAGTTTGAGATCACAAAACTAAAAAGTAAAGTCAGCAGTGGTACATGAGTGCCTAAAAATGCCACTAACATGATTTTGGCAGTATAACTTTTGCTGAGCAATCGAAAATTAGCCAAGAACGAGTACAGGGCGAGGCTATAATTGAGTTTCATAATTTGTGAATGAGGATTAAAAGGTAGCAAGTCGCTAATTAGATATTCTGAACAAAGGTATTTTTAATTCCCCATTTAAAGGGATGGCTGCTAACGTAAATATCCTCGGTTCAGGTTATATAATTATGCTTCCCACTCTTGCTAGCTATTGAATAGAAGTTTATATGTAGTTTTGATAAAGCTTATTTTGATAATAAAAATAATTATCATAAACCTCAAAAAATATGTATAAAATTAGTGTAAAAATAATTTAAATAAATTGATAAAATTCAGGGCGATCACTCCACCCAACCGACAATAAGACTAGATCAACCAGATTTTTACAGTTAAATATTAGCCATTTAATCACTGATTTTTTAGGTATAGACAGTCATTAAATGAAAGAACATAATCTTAGTTAGTAATGAGCAGGGGTATTCACATTATGAAACGTGCCATAGTAGTAAGTTTGTTTGTGATTGGCACATTAAGTGCAACACTAGCACCAATGGTCTCTGCAAGCCTTACGGAGCAACGCTACTACATACAAGCGAAGCATAGCGGCAAGTGTGTACACCAGCATGGAGGAATTAGAAACATCGGAGGACTTGTCACACAATGGGAGTGCATCAATCAACCAAATGTTCAATTAACGCGGGGATGGGCAGACAATGGTTATTTTGTTCTCCGTTTTAAACATAGCGACCTCTGCCTGACTGTGAAAAATGGACTGTCAGCAAACGGTACTGATATCATCCAATCGACTTGTACAGGATCATCTTCTCAAAAGTGGCGTGAAGTTCGTGTTGATGGATCGTATGTAAAGATTCAGTCTGCGATCGGCTCATGCTTGCACCAATACGGAGGCATTCTCGACAATGGCGGTAGAATCACCCTATGGGAGTGCGTCGATCAACCGAATGTCATGTGGAAAATTATTCGAGCCAGATGACTCTAATGCAGCGATCGCTGGATATAAAATCGAGAATTAAGTGGCACTGAACTTTCTGGGTATTCTGACACAAATTCATGATAAGTCTTTAACTGGACACAATATCAATCCTCTAATCGCCGCATTTGGATTTGATGCAGGCGAGGCCCCACAACTGACACCACAGTAAATTCGAGATTTTGATAGGAAAAAGTTTCACCCTTGGCAGGAATTTTTTGCAACTGATACAGCAAAAAGCCCCCCAGAGTCTGGTACTCTCTTGTTAAAGGTAAATTGAGATGCAAAATTTCGTTAAGGTCTTCAAGGTTGATTTGTGCTTGCACCAGGAATGTTTGTTTATCTTGCATCTGCTGGATTAGCAAATCATCAGTGCTTTCACCTTCGCTAGCATCGCCAATAATTTCGGCAATGACATCTTTGATTGTCACCAACCCCACTGTACCGCCAAATTCATTAACTACTATGACCATAGCTGGTTTCTCTTGCTGCATCATGGGCAAAAGTTCGCTTAAGGGCGTGTGTTCTGGGACAAATCGAGCTGGACGCATCCAAGAGTAAATCTGTGTTTCTAAAGTCAGTTTTCCTACAGCCAAGGGTTGTGCCAAATCTTTAAAGTAAACAATGCCACGAATGTCATCTAAAGATTCACCAATCACGGGATAGCGAGAGTAACCAGTAGCAGCCATTTCCTTGAGCAATGTCTGGAAAGTAGCGTCTTTTGGCAAGGCGGCAATGCTAGTGCGGGGAATCATCACAGATTGTGCCATCACATCCCCAAACTCAAAGATATTATTGAGCAGTTCCCGCTCTGCTAGTTGTAAACCAGTAGATTCTCGTTCTGTCGAAATAATGATTTGTAATTCTTCAGGAGTAACAGGCGATCGCCAGCTTTGACCTGTATATTGAATACCAAATATTCGCAATAGGCAACGGGTTGATTGGTTGAGAACCCAGATAAAAGGGCTAAAAAACCGCACGATCGCCTTTACAGAAGGCCCTAAAAACCGCGCTAGCTGTTCTGAATACAGCATTGCTAGTGATTTAGGGCATAATTCACCTAAAACTATTTGTAGATAAGCAATGAGGAAAAAGGCGATCGGAATTGACAGAGAATGAGCGAGCAAAGTAGTCATCTGGCTGGGTAAAGGCCAGGATTTAAGCCATACATTTATCAGGACGACAATCGTACTTTCGCCAATCCATCCTAGTGCCAAACTAGAGAGAGTAATGCCTAATTGGGTTGTGGATAGCAACCGATCAATACTGCGTTGCAACATCTCAACCGCGATCGCTGGGATATCACCAGCCTCAACTAGTTGGTGAATGCGCGATCGCCGCACACTCACCATCGAAAACTCCGCCGTTACAAAAAAGGCATTTATAGTAATCAGTAGTAGCACTGACAACAATCGCAGCCCTAAATCTGTCCAAATTAAGCCAGGAAAACCATTCACCGCCAAAGCTCATGTAAAACTCACGCCCTCCCACAGGTATTGGGGATTGGGTATCGGGGATTGGGTATTGGGGTATCAAGAAAATTATTTCCCAGTCCCCAGTCCCCAGTCTCCAGTCCCCAGTTCCCCTACCTTTCTACAGGAATGTCAGATACCTCTAGCTTCAATTTTTGGGCAGGATAATCGGTCAGAGCGAGTGATATCTTCTGAACTTCATCAAGCAAAGCTGTAGGAATACTGATTGTACCTGTAAATGTTGGGCCGTTTGCAGGTAACTCTGCTGGCAAACCTTCTGTACTCGCACTCAAAGTTCTTCCTTTATCATCAGTAACATCTAAAAAGCTATATAAGAAGCGCACAGAATCCTTGCCTTTGTTTTGCATTTTGACTTTCAGTAACAAATCACCCCCAGAATAGCTAGCAGATTGCACAGACAGAGTTACACCATCACTCTCAGCAGCAACCGGAAAACCTGGTAGGGGTTTCTCCTCGGCTACTTCTGGAGGTTTTTCCTCTGGCTTCTGCTGAGTGTCATTGGTTTCTTCATCATCCTCCTCTAGCTTTTCTGACTTAGCAGCTTTTGTCTTACCCTCAATTCTTGCCTTGACTATTTTGAGGATATCTTCTTCTTTTAAGAGCGCTACTCCTGCTTGTTGAGAGTTTGTTGGCTTATTACTAGCAAATTTAGTTGTTGGGCGACCATCTGGTGTGGTTATGCCTTTGAGAGCCGAACTCCCTAGATTAAAACCTAAAAACGCACTCACAGAACCAGCTCCCAACATTAGGGTTAATAAAATCAATGTAAGAAGTACAGTAGAATTTAGTTTCATTGCTGACAAGCTATTGCAGAAAAATACTGGTGTATTTAAGAGGATTGAACCTGTTAACCCCAATCCTTAAGAGAACCTAATTCATATTAGTCTGCACCATTTTACTGTCAAGTTATGTATCATAAAAGGCTAGTAAACAGTTTTGAGCTTTAACAGGTTGTAAGCTTATGATATAATGAGGAATTAGGTTGTGCCAGTCAAAAATCTAAAAGTTAGCCACTATTGTTAAGTTAAAGGTCTGGTATAATTTCATAATACCAACTCAAAATCTCATAAAACGAGCGCCTTTGGCCGATTGGGGAGGCAGCGAACTCATAATTCGCCTTCAGGCTGGTTCGATTCCAGCAGGGCGCACTAAATTAGCAAAAATGTAAGTAATTTGTGAACTTGGCAGTTGCATTTCAAATTCTAGTTTTTTTAATCAGCAGAAAAAAAGCAGGTTTCTAGCCCGCTTTAATTACTTTTATATTTGATTATGTGCATTGACTTAACGTAGTTGCAATCTATAAGAGTTGATATCCCTTGAATGACGAGTTAGTAATTATTTGGTTGCGATTCACTCTGCAATTTAGATTGAATACTATCAATTATTGTCATCCAATCTGCATTAGGATTCCATTCTCTACGAATTCTAGTTTTAGTTAATGCGTCGTATAGCCAACAAAAAACAACATTTCCTTCTCCAGGAGTTGCTGAAATAATTAGAGGTTTAGATAAATCTTGAACTTGCGATAATGCTAATAGAAAAGTTTTAGCAAAGTTTGTTTCTAAACCAGTTCTAATCACATAAACTTCGTCCGCAGAAACAACGATATCTAATTTAATATTGTCTTTACCTTTGAATTCTTTAGTTGTTAATCGCAGTTCAGATAAATATCCAGTCAATCCTTTTTCTTGTATCGGGATAGTTTTTTGTCCATTAACATCGTAGCGATACCACACATAAGGATTACCGTTTAACTCACCTTGATTTACATAGATGTAAATTGGTTCTGGTGGATTACAAAGACCTAGTTTGATTTCAGTAATCATAAAAAACTCAAAGTTCCCTGTTTCCTATTCCCTGATTTGTAATTTGATGCTTGAGGACAGCTTGTGAGCTATACTGACGAAGCTGCCTCACCCCAGTTTTAGATCTTCAGAACTTTTAACGAGGCGGTACAGTATCAAAACGGAATTCAGTTCCGACTTTCAGTTTGTTAGTATTCAATCCAGGAGACATCATCAGTGATGTATCGTAAGGATTGGGTAAATCAGGGGTGCGAATATACGGATCATTGCCAACTTGTTGGGTAAGAACATCGTGGTAAACTGTGTTAACCAATTCAGCATCGCGGGCGATTTCATTCTCTGGAAAAGAATTGCGGAAAATTGTGCCAGACCCTAAAAAAGAGTCTAGCTGACGCTTGAAACTACCGTTCTCGTAGAAATTGCGATCGTATCGAAAGTAAGCTCTTTCAAATACATCATTCGTAGTTTCATAATTGGGTGTTGCCGTCTGGGCAGATGCAACTGAGGGAAAAGTAGCACAAGTAACAAATAATACTAATACACTACTAAAGATTTTAAATTTTATACCCATCTTTATTACTCCTCAACTTTTGGGCAAATCTTAACTTATGCTTAATTTCAGAACTCTGATCAGTTCAACCTTTGGTGTAGCACAACCTTTATTGTTTTGTAATGACGTATCCTACTGAAACTCTTAACCACTCGGATATTTGGGCGGCTACTGCTGATTTGACTACCTTGCGCCAGAAGTTACTAGATTTATTTTGTCAACTCGCTTATCAGGAGGGTGATTTTGTCCTCTCTTCAGGGCTACGTAGTTCTTATTACGTCAACAAGACTCAGGTGACACTTCATCCCCAAGGTGCGTTGGCGATCGCTCGTTTATTGTTTCCAATGCTACCAATAGATACGCAAGCCGTAGGTGGTTTAACACTGGGGGCTGACCCCATCGTGGCTGCGGTGAGTGTAGTTTCTGTCTACGAAAATCGCCCGATACCAGCCCTAATTATTCGTAAAGAAGCCAAGGGCTATGGAACAAGGGCTTATATTGAAGGCCCCAGTTTACCAGAAGGTGCAAAAGTCGTAGTGTTAGAAGATGTTGTTACTACTGGACAATCTGCACTGAAAGCTGTGGAACGATTGAAGGCAGCAAACTATACTGTAGAGCAAGTAATTGCACTGGTAGACCGTCAGCAAGGTGGGGCAGAATTATATGAGTCTGCTGGGTTGAAATTTGCAGCGTTATTTACGATTGAAGAGATTCAGAAAAGGTATCGAGAATTGGGGAGATAAAGAATAATATAAAGGATGCGATCGCACAGTGTTCGCATCCTTTATATTACTTTTTTACTTGAATGTTGGTCATGTTGGATCAATCAAGAACATCGGCTTGACCAACCCTTACCTTTTTTGCTTCTCTTTGTGTCATCCATTACAGCGTTGAGAGCAGAAAGCCCACAAGACTAAGACGGGCTATTTAGTTAATTAACTTTGCGCTACAGGTTCTTTCGCCAGGAATTTCTCTAGTTCCGTCAACGCATCAGCATCAACTTTAGTCTGCATTGGACAGAATTTCGGCCCGCACATCGAACAAAACTCAGCCGTTTTATAGATGTCTGCGGGTAGAGTTTCGTCATGATATTCCTTAGCTCTTTCTGGGTCAAGAGATAATTCAAACTGACGATTCCAATCGAAATTGTAACGGGCACGGGAGAGTTCATCATCTCTGTCTCTTGCGCCTGGGCGATGTCTGGCGATATCGGCGGCATGGGCTGCTATCTTGTAAGCAATCAAGCCGTTACGCACATCTTCGGCATTCGGCAATCCTAAATGTTCTTTTGGTGTAACGTAACACAGCATTGCTGTACCGTACCATCCTGCCATTGCTGCCCCGATCGCTGAGGTGATATGGTCATAACCAGGAGCTATATCTGTCACTAGTGGCCCAAGTACATAGAAAGGTGCTTCGGAACACTCTTCCATCTGCTTGCGGACATTAAACTCGATTTGATCCATTGGCACATGTCCTGGCCCTTCTACCATCACTTGTACGTCATGTTCCCAAGCTTTGCGAGTTAGCTGTCCGAGGGTTTTGAGTTCCGCTAGTTGTGCAGCATCTGAGGCATCATGGGTGCAGCCAGGACGCAGGGAATCCCCTAAGCTAAAGGAGACATCGTACTTTTTGAAAATCTCAATGATGTCTCTAAAGTGGGTATAAAGTGGGTTTTGTTTGTGATGATGCAGCATCCAGCGTGCTAAAATCCCACCACCACGCGAGACGATACCAGTGAGACGGCTTCTGACTAAAGGCAAATGCTCGAGCAAAATGCCGGCGTGGATGGTTTGATAGTCTACGCCTTGCTGGGCGTGTTTTTCGATGACGTGGAGAAAGTCATCGGCGGTAAGTTTTTCAATTGTACCGTGGACACTTTCTAAAGCTTGGTAAACTGGCACCGTACCAATAGGAACGGGCGAAGCTTTGATAATGGCTGTGCGAATTTCATCTAAGTTACCGCCACCTGTGGACAAGTCCATCACGGTATCAGCACCATACTTCACTGCTAGGTGAAGTTTGTCTACTTCTTCTTGAAGATTTGAAGAGTTGGGAGAAGCGCCGATATTAGCATTAACTTTACATTTAGAGGCGATACCAATACACATCGGCTCTAAGTTAGTGTGATTAATATTAGCAGGGATAATCATTCGCCCCCGCGCTACTTCCTCACGAATCAGATCCGCAGGAAGATTTTCTCGTTGGGCGACGTAGTGCATTTCTTCGGTGATCACACCTGCTCGTGCATAATGCATTTGAGAGACATTGCTTTCGCCACGCCGCTTAGCAACCCATTCTGTCCGCATATTGAATTCCTCGATAAACAGCTTCCCTCCGCTGGTATTAACCAGACTCAGGTGTTAAGGGTGTGATCTCAGCCTGGCTACTCAGGCACCCCTAGCATGGTTGTAGATTGTACCACTTTGGTTGTGGTGCGGTGCAATGAGTTAACAATTCCTGAGGATGTAGGAAAGAGCGATCGCTATAATGATTTTGTAATGAAATATCAAGAGGTGACGCTGAAGGATGAACACAATTGAACCAAATAACGACGCGCAGACTTTACAAAGTTTTATGGATGAAGAAACTTTAACTCAAAGTCCAGAGAATTGGGAGGATGAGGAAAATGAAATCATTCCATTTAAATACTCAATCACTAGCTATGGAGCAGATTACCCTGTTGACAGTCTTGTAAACCGTTTAAAAAACGGCAGTATATACATACCTTCACTTCAACGTCGTTATGTATGGAAATTGGAGCAAGCTTCACGTTTTATAGAATCACTTTTACTTGGACTACCAGTTCCAGGTATTTTTCTATCAAAAGAAAAAGAAACACAAAAACTGTTAGTGATTGATGGACAACAACGATTGCGGACACTTCAATATTTCTATACTGGGATCTTTCAAGTTAATAATAAAGATAAAGAGTTTGCTCTTAAAGGTGTACAACCTCAATTTGAGGAACGGACATACAAGTCTCTTTCAGATGAAGACCGCCGCAGGTTAGATGATTCAATCATACACGCAACAATCGTCAATCAAGATGAACCATCTGAAGATGACAGTAGTATTTATCATATTTTTCAAAGACTGAATACAGGTGGTACAAGATTAGAGCCTCAAGAGATTCGTTCTTCCATTTATCATGGAGAGTTTAACGATTTATTAAAGGAACTCAATAACAATTCTGCGTGGCGGTCTATATATGGTAAAAATGACAAAAACTTGAGAGATGAAGAACTCATTCTTCGATTCATTGCACTTTATTTTCAAGATAATGAATACAAAAAACCTATGAAGGAATTTCTTAACAATTTTATGGGCAAAAATAGGCATTTAACATACTATTCTAGTAAACAAATTAGAGATGTATTTGAAATCACGATTAACAAAATTTATCAATGTATTAGTGATAAGGCTTTTAAGCCTAAAAAAGTTTTAAACGCATCTGTTTTCGATGCAGTTATGGTAGGTGTTGCTCGCCGACTAGAAAAGGGTAATATCGACAACTGTGAAGAATTGAAATCAAAATATACCAGCCTTTTTGAAAATCAAAATTTTCTCGCAGTAACAGTAAATACAGCTCGTACATCTGAAGAAGAAAATGTTAGCAGTAGAATAAAAATTGCTACTGATATGTTTGCTGAAATAGAATGAAAAATCTTGAGGTGATGCGAGCCAAACAAAAACTTGATAACTTATTTGAAAAAGTTAATCAATTACCAGATGATATTGAACTTAAAGCTCATTGGGCAAGATATTTATGTATATTAGTTTCAGGCTTTATAGAAAATTCAGTACGTGCAATATATAGTCAATACGCAAAAAATAAGGCTATTCCAAATATAGCTAACTTTGTGGAACGTAAATTAGATGATTTACAAAACCCCAAAATGGAAAAAATACTTCAGTTAACAGCAGCATTTAGTCTAGAATGGGAATCAAATCTGAGAAACGCCACTGAAGGCGAATTAAAAGATGCAATTAATAGTATTGTAGCTAACAGAAATAATATTGCTCATGGTCAAGACGTTGGCATCACGTATGCAACAATAAAAGACTATTATGAAAAAGCATTTAAAGTGATTAAAATGATTGAAAATCAATGTAATCCTTAATATGATTATTTATGTTAAAACAGTTTAAAATTTTAAATATACTAATCAATATAACAAAAAAATAACAAAAACTTATCTCTACAATTGATTAGGGTCAATTCCCATTTGACGTAAACGTTCTGCCAAGCGTTCTGCTCGTTGCTGTTCTTGTTCTAACTGTAGTGCTAATAGCTGCGATCGCTCTTCACTACTCTCTAACTGTATTGCTAATAGCTGCGATCGCTCTTCACTACTCAATAAAAGATTCCCTTGTAAATCCCACCAGCGTAGCCAAGGGGCTGCAATATTGTTATATTGCCCTTGCCAAATGCCTAATTCAACGCCCATTCGATGAATAGAATAGTGACCTCGTTCATTAGCTGGCACTAGTTCATAGTGACCGTCTATTAGGTGATATACTTCCACCAAGGCTTTATTTACTTCATAAATGCCATAAAATGGCACCCGAATTGCCTGCTCATACACCCAAAATTTCCCAGTTAAAGGTGTTTTGTCTCGTTCCTCTGAACCATCACCAGACACAAATTCTAAGACAATTAATGGTGCGATATATTCTTGCCATAACACATAAGAACGGCGAAACTTACCCTTTAAAGCTGGTGGTACATTAGGTACATAAAACCAATCAGGTGCTTCTGCACCTCTTTCTGGTGGTTCGGTCAAACGCCAGTAAATACCGCAATCTTGACCAATACAGTATTGACGATCAGGATGTAGTTGCTGCAATACACTTGTAATCGAGTCGGTCAGAAGGATACTTTGAGGATGTTCTTGAAAGTTCTTCACAAAAGTTCCGTCTGATTCTGGTAACTCTGTATGGTCTGGAAGATGGGTAATGCCTAGTTCAGAAGGTTTGGCAAGAGTCATAGAACTTTGGCGGTGTCTGGAAAATAGGGAGTGGGGATTTTCAAGCCTTTGCTGTCTGCTTTATTACATGGGTGTTTAGCTTGAAGACTTATTTATATTTATTTTAGGCTGAGTATAGGGGAATCAGGGGAAAGATAAAACTCTTGACAAATGACAAATGACAAATCGGTATATTATTTTTCACAAACCCTATGGAGTTCTCAGTCAATTTACACAAGAAACTCCTCAGCATAGTACCCTAAAAGACTATATCCAAATTCCTGATGTGTATCCTGTGGGGCGTTTGGATTGGGACAGTGAAGGATTACTGTTATTAACTAACGATGGACAATTACAACATCGCTTGGCTCATCCTCGCTTTGGACATCAACGTACTTATTGGGTACAAGTAGAGCGAATTCCCGATATAGATGCTATAACCAAGTTGCAAATGGGTGTAGAAATTCAAGATTACCGCACTCAACCAGCACAAGTCAGGCTATTATCAGCAGAACCACCCGTAAGCGATCGCATCCCACCAATTAGATTTCGCAAAAATGTGCCGACAGCTTGGTTAGAGGTAACTCTCAAAGAAGGGAAAAATCGCCAAGTACGGCGAATGACAGCATCTGTAGGTTTTCCGACCTTGCGTTTGATTAGGGTAAGCATAGCCAACCTCCAGTTAGATGGTCTACAACCGGGTGAGTGGCGTGACCTCACTGACTCTGAACTGAAATCGCTGCATAATTACCCTCAAGCGCGTCTAGGCAGGTAAAAGCAAGTATACTGTCAGAAAATCAATGATCATCTTTACATAAGTTTTTATTTGGGAAATTTAGCCCAAATCAAGTTAAAAAGTAGTAAAATTCCTGCTTTTTATCCTTACCTATTAAAATCAGCGCTTGGGTACAAGTTAAAGTCTTATGAGTCGTAATCAGCAATCAATCTGGCATCGTGATCGCCAAAAACAAGATATCTTGTCCACAACCCCTACGCGCCTGGAACTTGTGCCGGAAAAATCTCCTAGTGTAGAACTACGCACAACACAAACGCTGTATCGTACCCAAGAAGAACCCCAGTGGAATCGTGAGTTGTACGACAATCTTCCCTCTATTTGCTTCAGTTTAGATACAACAGGGATAATCTTATCTGTGAACCAGTTTGGAGCATCCCGTCTTGGTTACAAACCTGAACAATTGATCAATCAGTCTTTTTTAAACTTGTTTGAGCAATCAGATCAACAAAGGCTATCTAATGCATTCACAGAACTGTTGAAAACTTCACCCAATAGCACAGTTACTAATTGGGAATTTCGCTTGCACTGTCCTGCAACTGAGATAGTCTGGTTAAAAATTGTAGCGCGGATATTGCCGGGAGATAGGCAATTTACTAGAGAAAAAAAGCAACTAAAACCAGGATTAACAAATCTTCCCACTACATCATCATGTCTAGAGAAAAATTTGATAATTCTGATGATGTGTGAAGATATTACTGCTTACAAACAAGCAGAAGATACCTTTAAAGAAGTAGAAATTGCCCTTAAAAAAATTCAAGAAGCGGTGCGATCGCAATTAGAGGAAATGGCAAGCCTCAACTGCCTCAAAGATGAATTCCTTAGTGCAGTTTCTCATGAACTACGCACACCACTAACTAATATGAAAATGGCTATTCAGATGCTGGGAATCGCACTGCATCGAGAGCAAAACTTTTTATTAGAAATGGCAAAGCCACAAACAGAACGCTCTAAAGCTGCTCGCTATTTTGAAATTTTAGACAACGAGTGCGATCGAGAAATTAATTTAATTAATAACTTTTTAGATTTACAACGACTAGATACAGATGTTAAACCTTGGGTTTTAGAAACAATTCAAGTACAGCAATGGCTATGCCGGGTAGTAGAACTATTTAAAGCACGAAACCGCAATTTATATCAGCAAAAATTGCAAATCGAGATAGCGCCTCATCTTCCCTCACTCATGTGTGATCCATTCAGTCTAGAACGGATCTTAATTGAACTACTAACCAATGCTTGTAAATTCAGTCCTCCAGATGCAGAAATTATTGTAACAGCGCAATTAAAATCTCAACAAATCCAATTTCAAGTGGTTAATTTTGGGATAGAAATACCTAGCACGGAATTATCACGCATTTTCGATAAATTTTATCGCATTCCCAGCAATGACCCTTGGAAGCAAGGTGGCACAGGATTAGGACTAGCATTGGTACAAAAACTTATCAGACATCTAGGAGGAACAATTGAGGTGGAAAGTGGGTCAAACCGTACCTGCTTTAAAGTTCAATTACCATTGAGTTAGCTTAGTTAAGGAGATGAGGAAGCAGGGGGCAGTGAGCAGGGGGAGAAATAAAAAACACCAATACTTCGACTCCGCTCAGTACAAGTTCCCAATTCCCAATTCCCCATTTATGAACCAAGATCTGAAATATTAGCTAATATGCGTCACAATTAATACTGCTACCAATATTCACTGGTGAAACCACAATTTTTTGTAGGTCTACTGTCAGCAGGGGCGGCCAATTGTGGCACTTGGGATTTTAGTGGCTAGAAGCACCTGAGAATGGGAATTAAGGAACTTCCATGATGCTGATTTGCCCTCAGTGTAAATTTGAAAACTCGGATACTAACAAATTTTGTCAAAGCTGTGGCACGTCCCTGATCCACAAGGTTTGTCCTGAATGTAGTACCTCTGTACTTGTGAATGCACAAAATTGTCAAAACTGTGGCACCGAATGCGGCACAGTTTGGTGGGCGATTATTGCTAGAAAAAGAATTTCTGAAGGGGTATTAGAAAGTAAGGGAGTTAGGGAGATGTGGTACCCTGCGGGTTCTGCTTCGCAGTACGACTCCGCTCACCAACCGGGAGATGAGGAAGTAATATCTTCCTCATCTCCCGGATCTCCTTGTGTTGGTTTTCAACTCGCATTAGGCTCATACTTAGACCAAGAGCAGCACTATCAATTGTTAGAACCTTTGCCAGATGAGGAAAAAATTGCTACTAGCTCTGAATTCGGTGTGCGAGTTTTAGATTGTCAACCATATCAAATATCACCTATTGAGGCAATATTAGCCAATCAGCAAAAAGGGCTGGTAACACCATCGGTGGGAGCTAGTGAAATACCTAATTTGGCTAAACTTTATATTAGTTTACAGTCTCAAGTTTACCCAGCAGGAATTCCGTTGGTTCATGATGCATGGCAACAGGATGATGTACAAGTAGTACTGATTGAAGACCGCTCAAACTGGCAGCCTTTACTAGACCTCTGGCAAGAAGAAAGCACTAGTATGTTACAAATATTACAGTGGTGCTATCAAATGACCCAACTATGGACAGTATTGGAACCAGTGAATGGTCGTCAAAGTCTTTTAGATCTGTCTAATTTGCGGTTGGATGAAGACCAAACGCTGGGACTGCGACAATTATATTTGGAACCATTGAATCTGCAACCTGCTGCTGAGTTACCAGAAGATGCACAAGCGCAAAAATCTGAACTGTTAACTATCCAAGTATTGGGACGGGTTTGGCAAAGTTTATTTAGACAATCACAAAGGACTCAATTTGGCTCTATAGTGCAGTTATTGGGTGATTTAGAGTTAGGAAAGATTGAAGCGATCGCTCAATTACAATCACGCCTAAAGGCAATTTTCTCAGAACTAGAAGCACCTCCAACTGTTCCTCCGCAACCAGAAGATTTTCCCACTGCAACCACCAACCTACAACTAGATGAGTCAGATGAATCAGAAGATATCTTTGCCAAAAACGATGATTCGCCAACAGTTGTGCTTTCAATGCAGTTGAGCAGCTTAGAAGATGCAGGACGCACAGATGTGGGACGTCAACGTCAACATAACGAAGACTACTTTGGTATTGAAACAAAAATTTACAAACTAGAATTGCCCAAAAACAGAGTTCTACAAGCCCACGGTTTGTATATTCTTTGCGATGGCATGGGCGGACATGCTGGTGGCGAAGTAGCCAGCGAGTTGGCAGTCAACACCCTACGCCAATACTTTCAAGAACACTGGATTGACAACCAATTGCCAACAGAAGAAAGCATTCGTGAAGCAGTTTATCTAGCAAATCAAGCGATTTACGAACTCAATCAACAAGATGCCCGTTCTGGTGTTGGGCGCATGGGTACAACTTTAGTAATGCTTTTAATTCAAGATACTGAAGCAGTAGTTGCTCATGTCGGGGATAGCCGCCTCTATCGTTTAACACGCAAGCGAGGACTCGAAACAATCACGGTAGACCATGAAGTTGGGCAACGGGAAATTACCAGAGGAGTAGAAGCGAGCATCGCTTACGCCCGCCCAGATGCTTACCAACTCACCCAAGCTTTAGGGCCCCGCGACGAACACTCTATCAATCCCGATGTTGAATTTTTTGAAATTAATGAAGACACTCTGCTACTTTTAGCATCGGATGGTTTAACAGATAATGATTTACTAGAAACCCATTGGCAAACTCACTTAGAACCTTTGCTTAGTTCTAGCTCTAATCTAGAAAGAGGCATTATGGACTTAATTGATTTAGCAAATCAATACAATGGTCATGACAACATTACTGGTATACTTATCCGGGCAAAAGTGCGTCCAGATATGGAGAGTCAAAGGTAGTGGGGAATGGGGAATGGGGAATGGGGAATGGGAAACTAGTATTTTTTATTTCTCCCCCTGCCCCCTGCCCCCTTGCCCCTCATCCCTAACCCCCAATCCCTTACCTCTTAGGTCGTAATGTGATTATCTTGACACTGTTAGAACCGCAACAAAAAACATCGCTCAAGCAGTGGTGCTTTGAAAACTCTTCTGTGATTCGGATTGGTCGAGCAGCAGATAATCACGTTGTTTTAAATGATAGTTTGGTTTCTCGACATCATTTAGAACTTAGGCAAATCAGTTCTGCTGGTAGTAATGGTGTTTCTTGGCAGGTGATTAGCCAAGGTACGAATGGTACTTTTCTCAATGGCGTTCTTGTCACTAACAACTTGCTACCTGATAATTCCCTCTTGCAACTGGCACAGGGTGGGCCAATATTGCAATTCCAAATTCAGGAGGTGACAGCATCAAGACCTTGGTTACAGATGCAAGAAACTCAAGAAACGGAGGAAAACACTGATCCAACAGTGTATTCAGGAAGTAGAACTCCATTAACCTACACTTGTACGCACGAAGGTAATGCACCACAAAATTTGTTTTGTATCCATTGTGGTCAACCCATCTCAGTAGAAAAGACAATTCGCCATTATCAAGTGCTAAAAACCTTGGGACAAGGAGGTATGGGTACTACTTACCTTGCCTGGGATGCAATAGGTTTGACAGGGGGTAGACCTCAGCTGTTGGTGTTGAAGCAAATGAATGCTGATATGGCCAAAATTGCTAAGGCTCAAGAATTATTTGAGCGAGAGGCGTATACTCTCAAATCTCTCAATCATTCTGGAATTCCTAAGTATTACGACTTCTTTGTAGAAGGTGGCAAAAAATACTTAGCAATGGAATTAATTCACGGACAAGATTTAGAAAAGCGTATCTATACTAATGGGCCAGTGACGCCCAACCAAGCGATCGCCTGGATGATCCAAACGTGCGATGTCTTAGACTATCTCCATAGCCAAGACCCCCCACTGATTCATCGCGATATTAAACCCGCTAATCTGATGGTACGAAATGCCAATAATCAAGTAGCAGTGCTAGATTTTGGTGCTGTTAAGGAAATTGGTACAGCACCTGGAACTCGAATCGGTGCAGAGGGTTACTGTGCCCCAGAACAAGAACGAGGCCAACCTTTGACTCAATC
The DNA here is from genome assembly GCF_059505385.1 of Desmonostoc vinosum. Lineage (NCBI taxonomy): Bacteria > Bacillati > Cyanobacteriota > Cyanophyceae > Nostocales > Nostocaceae > Desmonostoc > Desmonostoc vinosum. Next base: position 8,683 of record NZ_JCACKM010000083.1, on the reverse strand, counting down.
CGATTTGTATGCGATTGGGCCGACGCTGATTTTTTTGCTCACAGGGGAGAATCCCTTCAAGTTTTATCGCCAACGAGGGCGCAACTTTAGGTTTGATGTGGCAAAAGTTCCGACGATCACTTCTCAATTAAGAGATGTCATTGACCGTGTTACAGAACCACTGCCGCGCGATCGCTATCAAGATGCCAAAGAACTTGTTGCTGCACTAGCAGCATGTTACTAAAGAAACTTGGTACTGGGGACTAGGGACTGGGTAGAGGGGGTTTTCCCATTACCCAATCCCCTATACCCAGTACCTAATCCTTACCCTTCGTCCCAAGCTTCCACAGCTAGCAATTCACTAATTGGGTCTTGCATACTAAATCCAAAATCGAGCAGCTCCTGTTTCCAGTGCTGCCATTCATTACCGTATAGCAGAGCGATTTTCCAAATGCTATCGGTCTGCTTGATGATATTTGATTCTACTAGTGATTGCACGTTACGCTGCAATTTCACCATAGGGTGAATTACTTGCTGAGTCATAACCTCAAATTAATTCAGATTTTATTTGGTAAATGCTTAATCAAAACTGCTTTCCTTTTTGCAATTGTCGCCGGCTCGTAGAGTGCTATATTTTGGCAAAGCGAGTCTTAACTTTCTAACTATACCATAACAAACTCTAGTCATTTCCTGAAAATTTCGGTTTTGTACGGTAATTACCACCATAAAACTCTAATCTTCTCAGAAATTGTCTTCAGCTACGAACCTAAAACCTAGTTCTCTACAAGATTGCACCCATAGCATAGATGGGGACTATCTGTAAAACTTTATTGTTTTTAGTCACCAGATACGTAATTTTTGTCAAAAAGTCAGTAAAAGCTGGTTATTTTGGAATTTTTTCGATTAACAATGAAGTTTGCAATTCATATCTAAATATTATTTTAGATATAAATTGCAAACATCTGCGATTAAATAAATCTTTTGCAAATCTTTATATAAATTTAATATTGTGGGGACTGGGGAACTTGTGCTGAGCTTGTCCTGAGCAAAGCCGAAGGGCAAAGTCGAAGTATGGGAATTGGGAATGGGGGTATTGGGGAATTGGTTATTTCTCCCCCACTCCCTACTCCCCACTCCCTACTCCCTCTCTATAGGTGCATCGGGTAGTTTGCTCCATTCGTGCCATGAGCCATTGTAGTTAAGTACATGCAAATAGCCCAATAAATATTTCAAGATAAACCAGGTGTGTGCTGATCGCGCTCCTACGGCACAGTAGGTGATAATTTGGTGATCTGCGGTCAGACTCCTGCTGCTGTAAAGTGTCTGCAATTCCTCGAAGGATTTAAAAGTTCCATCTGCGTTTAAGGCGAGTTCGTAAAAGATATGAACCGCGCCAGGGATGTGACCTGCACGTTCTGTTGCTTTTGGAGGTTCAGTATGGAACCATTCACCACTATACTCTTGGGGCGATCACACATCTACTAAAATACGATCTGTCCGTCTAATGGATTCTCTGACATACTCGTGTGATGCGCGCAGGCTGATATCAAGGTTTTGTAAGCGATACTGACTCGGTTTCACAACTGGTTGCTGGGCTGTTAATGGGCGTCTTTCTGCTATCCATTTGCGGCGCCCACCGTTGAGAATGCGTACATCATGATGACCAAAAACTTTTAAGAACCAAAAGATCCATGCTCCAATGGCAGGAATATCGCCATATGTAATTATGGTTGTATCATTTGTAATACCGGAACGAGTCAGCAATTCTTCCAAGGAAACCGGATCAAAATTTGTCTGGTAATTAGGAAGTAAAAACGCGGTGAGCAAGTTCCAGAATACTGCACCAGGGATGTGTCCGGTATCGTATGCCTGAGAATTTATATCTCCTTCTATCAAGCAAATATTGGAGTTATCTAAATGCTCAGCAAGCCATTGAGTATCAACGATGACTTCAGGGTGTGCGTAATCAAACATCAATCTTTGCCTCATTGCTCAATTAGCATAAATTTCATCGTCTGGCGTCGGAAAAACTAGATGCCGCGCCCGATGAACTAAGGTTGTGGAAACAGAAAAAAGCATAAATCCGATGAGTGGATGAAGCACTGCTAAAGGTAAAGATGATTTGAGGTGAATTGTCAAAAATTGCATTCCTAGCAGCACTGGCATACTTACAGTCAGACTCCGGACTCTTTGAGGAAATGGATTCAAGAACACCCATACCAACAAAAGTAGTGACAGCCAACTGTAACCACGCACCAACCAAATGTGGATTTTCCACCACTCAGGGTTATGAAAATATGCTATGCCCACGGTTAAAACTTGGGCCAAAAGACAGATATTAAAGAGTGAAGCCACACGAGAAAACCAAAGCTGACTTCGCCTTAAGGATGCTTGTACGCTGTCGTCAGAAATAGGAGTTATGGTCATGCTAGAGTGATCTTGCAGATGAATCAAGATGAGCTAAAACTAAGATATTTCTGATTCTCTGGTTAATCTAGTCCTCGATCGTGTACAGTTTGCGACAGGATATCTCTATCTCAAGCTGACTTCTACGCCCAAGCTAAATAATCATGGTAAATTCTTTGCAGTCTCTATTTCAAGCGATCGCCCATGCTCGTAATGAAGAAGAATTAAGACAGCAGATCATGGTTAAAGTTGGCGAATATTTTGCCGCCCAACGTTGGGGAATTTTTTTCTTAGATCAACTTCCCTTGGTCAATGCCAATCTTCCAAGCATGGCGAAATTAGCTGTATCCGTAGAACATAATCCAGTTTTACGCTACCTCATTAAACAACATGCTCCAGTTCATGAAGGATTGTTATTATCGCCGGAACTTTGGCGGGTAATTTGTCCGCGTCCTGATCATGGACATGTGATGGCTGGGCCAATTGTCAGCAATGGTTGTTTGGTTGGTGGAGTTGGTTTTACCCGTCATCGAGATACACCTGCTTTTAATACTCAAGATTTGGTTGATTTGAGTGCCCTTTGCTTGCATCTTTCAACCTGGCTAGTAACAATACAGTCGCAATCTCCGAAATGTGATTTTTCACATGTAAATTCTTTAACACCCCGCGAGATTCAAATTGCCGAACTGGTGGCACAAGGACTCACAAATGCCGAAATTGGCTCAACCTTGTGGATTCAAGAAAATTCTGTTAAGCAAGCCTTAAAGCGCATGTTTCGCAAGCTGAAAGTTTCGTCTCGTGCCGGGATGGTTGCACAACTAGTATCTAGTACATCGGTTTCTCAACTGAAGACCTAGCTTTTATGTTGTTGATCACATTACAAAGGTGATTAAAATCACTTGCAGTTTGTTATTTTAACCGTAATATCCTTTAATCATATGCATAGCAAGAATATGTTTAATAGACTGATGCAATTTTCAAAAGTCTAGTGATAACAGTTTTCAGATGCATGTACAAACCAGTCAACAAACAAATTACATGAGGAAAGTATGAAATCTCACCTAAAGCCCTATACTCAACCTAAACTTACTGTTTTTGGTGATGTTCAAGTTTTAACCCAAGGACTCAAAGATGGTTCAGCTTTGGATAAAGATTTCCCAACAGGGACTCCTAAAGGTAAGCTAACTTTCTCTGACACTTATTAGGCTAGCAATAGGGTGTTAGTTAAGATATGTGATATATTCTTATACCTCTAGTCTAGAGCAATTAGGTGTTAAGAATATGTCACTATTAATATTGCATTAGGTATATTCATCTTGAAATCCAAAAAAACACGATTTGGATTTCTATCACAAGATTAAAATTGTAAGCATTGCTGATAGAGACTTTTATCGTTTTAATAAAACTCAACTACAAGCAATGCCAGAATTTTATCTGACGTAGCTTTCCAAATCGTGTGAGAAATCAACAAACAGCAAATAAGCTGTTATTGGATAGCATAATGGTTTTTGGCAATTTTTCAAATATTTTTTAGAGAAAATTGGTGTCCTGTAAAAACTTTAGAATAGCTGCATTCACCATTTTAAATGCACCAGTAGAAGCATCGTGACAGCAGTTAGGTAAAATTTTTAACTTGGAATTGGCAATGCAACGGTGTAATTTTTCACCATGTCTAGCCGGAAACCAACTATCTTGTTCACCCCACAAAATTAATGTGGGACATTTAATAGCACCTAAATTATCTTGAATCTTACTCAGCATATTTGGTTTATTGGTTTGCCAATTCTCAATTTCCAGTGCTGCTATTTTTAGTTCTTCTGCAACTTTGGCAATAGTACCAGGTAGTTCAATAAACGGGTAAGTTATCCAGTATATATCTTCCTCTGTTAGTGTTGATGGGTCAAATAGCACCTTACGTCTTTCTATTGCCATTACTTCTCTAAAGAGAGGCGCAAACAGATATGCTAGGCGTAGGGAGTCAATTGTTTGCAATATTTCTGTAGGTGTGTGGGCAAGCAACCACATAGCCCAATGGGGTAAGCTTTCAGTAAAGATAGGTACATTAACTACTACTAATCGCCCGATCAAATTGGGGTTTCTTTGAGCAAGGGCAAGGGCAATTAATCCTCCTAAAGACTCTGCTACAATCACTGCTGGTTCATCACATAACTCTTGAATAACTCGCTCAAATTCAATAATTTGATGATCGTTATGTTCAGGACGAGATAATGGTTTTTCGGAAAAACCATAACCTTTAGCATCAAAACAAATGACTCGAAAATGCTTAGATAATGGTGTGATGCTGTAGCGCCAATTGTAACTCCAACTGCCCATACCGTGTAATAAAACTAATGGTTTACCTCTACCTTTTTCACCATAGGCAATTTTTACAGGATAGCCTTTAGCATCACTAATAATTAGATTTTGCCGTCCTTGCGGAAAAGTGGTTTGCCACCAATCTTTCATTCTTGTGTTAATAATTTGCCAATAACTAATTTAACTGCCAGTTAAGACTTGCCACAGCATTCTAATTATTATCACAGGCAACGCTACTAAGACAATGGCAATCAATAATAATCCTGCAAAAACCGCAAAGATAAACCATTTATTAGCGTTGTTTTTTTGGCTGGGAAACCTTAAGTAATCTTCCAATAGCTTGACATTGTGAGTGTTAGCCGTCCAAGCAAAATCAAAAAAGTCACCTAATATCGGTATGGCACCAACTAAGCTATCGACAATTACATTCACAATCATTCTGCCTAAAGTGGCACTGGGTACACCTAGTCGTGCGGCTTCTAGGATAATGTAGCAAGAAAGCATGACTCCTAAAAAATCACCGCCAATAGGTATAAGTCCGATAATTGGATCTAGACCAATTCCTACTTGTGTACCAGGAATAGTAATATAATTGTCCAGTAGGCGACTAATTTGACGTAAGCGTTTTAGGGTGGGTGCTTTCGCATCAGGTTCAATCATCGAAAATCGAGATGTGGAATCAGGCATTGGAGCGATCGCTTATTTGTATTGGATTGTTAGATATTTTACTGCCCTACTGAGATTTTTCAACTATTTCTATGATTGTGAATTTTGTGACTGCGCTTTGGAGCGCATATCTTCGCCTACAGTCACATTTAACTGATCCCCCACTAATAAAACCGAGGCACTCATCCATAGCCAGAGCATGAGAACAATCACAGCTCCGACAGCACCATATACTTTATTATAATTGCCAAAATTCGCGACATAAAGCCGAAACAGTCCAGATAAAATCGCCCAGAAAACAGCAGCGATAATTGCTCCTGGCATCATTGGTGTACCTGAGTTCCACACACTAGGGCCATAGCGGTAGATAAAGCCGAATGCGGTGGCAACGATACCTAAAGCTAAAGGCCAGCGTAACAGTTCCCAAAGATGCAGCAAAAAAATCAAAGAACCATTTTTATGCACTACCATTTCTAATAGTAAATCGCTGATAAACACTAAAAAAGAAGCCAACACAAAAAGCAAAAGAGTACCAATTGTCAATCCCAAAGACACGAGTTTGGCTTTCCAAAAAGGGCGGATTTTTTCTGATGGAATTTGGTGAATTTGATCAAAGGCAGTCATAGCAGTACTTATTGCTCCCGAAGCAGTCCAGATTGCTAAGACAAAGCTGAGAGAAAATAAACCACTGTTTTTGGGGTTGGTAATTTCTGTAGTAGCAAAATCACGAATTAGAACTAGAGCTTCTTCTGGGGCAACTTGACTAATTTGATTTGCTAGTTGTTTAAATGTATCTTGCAGGGATTCTTCAAATAAACCGATCGCTGTGATCAGAGCAAGAATAGCTGGAAATAGCGATAACATTGCATTGAAGGCAATTTCTGAGGCAAGTCCCAAAAGTCTTCTTTCGGTTGTCCTGGCAAAAGTTTTCTTGAGTATACGCCAATTGAGGTGACGAAAAAAGCGGACAAAACGAGGATTCGCCATGAAATTTTGCATAAACACTAGTCAGATTCTTCATTAATGTGCCAAATTTAACTGGCGATCGCATCTATCTTTTTACTACATTTTTCCGTAATAATACTGCTTTTGGAGGGTGAAGGGGAGATGAGGGAGTGAGGGGACGCGGAGAATAATCGATGACAATTCCCCAGTCCCCAATCCCCAATCCCCAGTACCCAGTCCCCAGTCCCAATGACTATGAATCAAAACTTAACACAACAATGGTTGGCGGAAATTCAGGCAATTAAACAGCAGATGGCGCAATTGCAACAAGAGCGCGATGCTGCTTGGGAAAGTGCTGAAAAATGGCGTCAACTCTACAATACAGAGGCAGAACAACGCCGTCGAGATACCCATTTATCTCAAGTAGCGATCGCATCTTTAAAAGCAGAAGTTGAAAAGCCCCAAGGTATTGAGGCAAGAATATATGTTGAAGATACAGCAGTAACAGCTATCCAACAAGAAATAGCAGAACTTAAATCTGTAGAGGAGTTACAAGCTAAACTGATAGCGGTGGTTAAAGAGCGCGATCGCTTGGTGCAAGCTTTAAAAACTGAGCAAGAAAACCATGCTCAAACCCGTAAAAGTCTTACTACGGCTTTGGGTGATGCCATAGATAGTTTGGCACACCAGCGAGCAGAAGCAGAAACTGAAAATTCTTAACTGCTTATGAAGAGGGGAGTGGGGAGTGGGGAGTGGGGGAAGTTCAGTTCTATACCCTTGTTGTGTGATTGATTACATAGGCGTATAGCGTAAAAGGGATTGTGTACTGGGTGTAAAATCGAACTGTTCCCTGTTCCCTTTCTTTGTAATTAATTTTTCTTAGACACAGAAAAGTATTGTCGGCTGGCGATCATTAATTGATCCCAAAGTTACATGATTAGGAAGGTGTTTCGAGGTACGGTTATCTACTTGAGAAATCCCTCCTGCGATCGCTGCTTACCTAAGATAAGACGCGGTAGATTGGATATGTAGCTTACAAAGCCAATTAAAAACTCGCTTGCTTGTGACGCGGCATTACTCCCTCAGAACTCCTACCAGATGAGGAGAAATCTTAACCAATACCCTTTTTCAAGCGATTGTATGTATTATGCGTAAACAACTACAACAGACCATCAAACCGCTGTTAAAAGTTTTCTTTGTCCTCAGCTTAGTGTTGACTTTGGCACTTGGTCACGCCGATGGAGCATTAGCCGCCCGTAGTGGTGGTAGAATTGGTGGCGGTTCCTTCAGAGCGCCTTCTAGCCGCACTTACACACCCCGTACCTACGCGCCTGGTGGCGGTGGGGGATACTACGCTCCTTATCCTGGCGGTGGATTTGGCTTTCCTTTCTTGATTCCCTTCTGGGGTATTGGGGGAGGGTTTGGCGGTTTGTTTACTATCTTAATCTTTTTGGCGATCGCTAACTTCTTGGTGCAAAGCTTCCGCCGTGCCTCCAGCGGTGAAACAGAAGTCGGTTACAGCGATAACCCCACTGTTTCTGTAAATCGTTTGCAAGTTGGTTTGTTAGCGCAAGCTCGTGATTTGCAAAGTGAACTCAACCACATTGCCGAAACTGCTGATACCAACTCCCCAGAGGGGAGAGCAGAAGTGCTACAAGAAGCTAGTTTAGCTTTACTGCGTCATCCTGAGTATTGGGTATATGCAGGTGTTGGAACTCAGCAAGCAAAGCTTAACTCTGCTGAAGCACAGTTCAACCGCTTATCATTAGCAGAACGTAGCAAGTTTAGTGAAGAAACTCTTTCTAATGTCAACAACCAGCTAAAAGCAGCTCTTGCTAACGAAGCTTTACCACCTGCTGGTGAACTCGATAATCCTACTCGCCTCATTAGCGAAGGCCCTGGAGAATATATCATCGTCACTTTGCTGGCGGCGACATTGGGTAAATTTGAAATCCCAAAAATTAACAGCACTGATGACTTGCGTCAAGCTTTGCGGCAATTTGGTAGTATGTCTAGCGATCAACTTTTGGCAATTGAAGTACTTTGGACTCCGCAAGCAGAAGGCGATACTTTAACATCTGATGATGTGTTGGCAGGGTATCCCGATTTGAGACTTGTTTAAAGACTGAAAATTAAAGAGACGCGTCATGGTGCGTACCAAAAGCCTCATCAGAATTCTGATGAGGCTTTCATTTAGCTTGAACCGACAGAAGCCCCACACTGTATTCAGTGTGGGAGTATAAGAAAAATTTTAGCCAGATATATTTGCTTTTATATAATTTTTAGCTGAGAAAAAGCAAATATTATTTATTGTCAAATCAATAGACCTCTTGCAAAAGTCGGATACTCGCCAGAAAATAAATTTTCTGGC
>NZ_JCACKM010000082.1:0-30627 GCF_059505385.1 Desmonostoc vinosum | reverse complement strand
TCGCTTAGAGCGAGTCATCGAGCGTCGCGTCATTACGAATTACGAATTACGAATTGTGAATGTTTCATCGCTAAGCTGCCGCCCTTCTAAGAACATCTGCACTCGCCAATTACCAACGGGTGTAGCAGAATTAATTGTGTAACGACAGTGGGTATTCCAAACAGACGTATTAATTTCGCGGGTTTGATAACTATTTTGCTTGACAATTTTACCATTAGGATCAATCCAATTACAGGAGAGATTTAAGGTTTTCCCGATAGGTGCATCTTGCAAAGTGACACGATAAAAAACCTCTAGATTGTCTTGACGGGAGATAGTTTTGAGGTTGCTATTACTAGCCTGCACTAAAGTAATGCGGTCTTGTTGAGCAGATACCCGCGAAAGTGTAGAGTTTTGCTGCTGCATGAAAAATATTGTAGATGCGATCGCCACCACTAAAACCACAACTACCCCAGAGGCTATCCAACGATTTCTCCGTTGCTGCACTTCTAACACTTGCCGACGCCGTAACTGAATTAGCGCTTCATCTAGCAACTCTGGCGGTAAGTTTAACTCCTGTAGAATTTCCCTCACCTGCTGTTGATCGAGTTCAGCTTCTTGCCGGGATTTTAGTCCTTCTACTTCAGTGATTATTTGGCTTAATTGTTCTTGAGTTAATCGCTGCATCATCACTTAGATACTTAAATAAAATTTTAGGTTTTGACGTGGAGATTATTTCTATTAAAACTAATATAGCGATTTCTAGTTAAGTCAGAACATTTTTAAACGCACCAGGTAGCAGAGGAACACAGAGAACTTAGCTACATAAATAAAGTCATATTGTGGTTAGGGCTACAACCACCTTATAAACGGACGTACACAGGATATAGAGGGGCTTAAATTTGTTAACAATGTTGATAATTTTCTAATTCTTGTGTAACTTCTGATATCATTTGTTGACGAATAGATAGTGGGGCAATAACTTCGCCATTCGGTCGCCATTCTCGCAAACGCATAGAAACGTTAATGTCACCAGCGCGTATCCAAGCCATGTAATATACATCTTCTTGAGGAGATTGACTAATAATTTTTAATAACTGTTGGCGTTCTTGTGCATGGGAAATATTTTGAGTGATCAATTGTGGTAGTTGGTCATGTAAAACCTCACGAAAAGTAAGATGTCTGGTGGTATTATCTACATACCACTTAGCAAAATCTGCTGGAAAACGGAGGATCAGCAATTCTTTTTTGAGATAGAAATTAAAACCCCAAGCGGCTTTTAATTCCTTAGCTATATATTCTGATGTGGGTAAATCTCCTGTTCGCCACATCTGCTTTAATTGTTGCGGCACAAGAGGGTCTCCCCAAGGCAAAACTTTGAGGCGATCGCTAGCAATCCGATCTAAGCGATAATTATGCCATCCAATATTGCCATTAAGGTCTATTCCATAAGCACTAAGATATTTAGCGCGTCGCCAGTAATGCAAACATACTGGATAGACAGTAACTTTGACTTTATTTTCTTGGGTTGCAATCCAATACTCAAACTGCATTACACCACCAGGTGGCTTGCGCCAAAGTTCTTCTATCTGTTGTTGGTAATTGTCTACACGGTCTTGCATTGGCAAAGAAAGAATGTAGTCTAAATGCAAGAATATTCTTTGGGGCGGATCTTGATCATATAACCTACCAACTGAGAAACTATCTGTGATTCGCTCCCATAATTTGCCAATAATTAATGATAAATTTGGTTGCACAAAAGATATTGATTCTAACACTCGTAACAGTTCCCAAGTCTGTTCTTCTGAAAGGTATGATAAGCTATTTAGGTTATTTGTAGTTGCTAAGGTAGAAGTAGAAACTTTTGGTAATTCTTGCTTTGTCAGGTATCGATACTTTCCTTGACCAGGGGAATATAACCACCCCAACTTGACTAACTGTTTTAAGTCATCACGAATAGAACGATGCACTGTAGCAAAAGGGCATTTATGCAGTGTATCTTGTAACTGTTTTTGCTCAATTCCAGTCAATAGAATAATTTCATCTTCCCATTGAGTGTCAGGTTGCTGGAAGTTCTGCTCAAATACAATTTCTGCAAAAGTTTGATGACAAATACAACTGCGTTCGCTACACAATGTTGCGATTTGTTGAGCATTTAATTTCTCGCTTTTGGGGTGATGAGCAGCAAACAAGCGATCGCGTAACTGTGAGTATGTAAAAGTTATAGGTAGTTTGTCTTTCCAGCCTGTTTCACTATTATAGAGTTTATTGATCAGCACCAATAACCGCAGCGATCGCACCAGCCGATTTGCTAATTGTCCAGCTGCTAGCCATTGCAACATTTGTGGTGTAGCCAATAAATAAAATTCTTGAGTCAAATTGAAAACCTGTTTAATCAAACTACCAGTACAATCAATCGATTTTTCTCTCAATAAAAGGTATTTAATTTTACTTAATATTGAGCGCTTATATGTGTTTAAAAATACTGTTAAACTTTAAAAACTCATGTGAGGTAATGAATTGATGATGACATAATTAGCGGATCTGTATTTATTTACATTCTTGATGTTGTAATAACTAATTCAGTAGAAGACCTATCTTCTAGTAAGTATGACAGAATATGCAAAGAAACGAAAATTCCTAAAAATTTGAGGAGGGGATGATTATATCTCTGCACTTACACTTAAGTAAATCGCTGCTGGTACAAAATTTGAAGTATCAAGTGCTATCGATTGAATTGACCAGTAGCGATCACATAATACAACCACAGGATATCAAAAATCTGGAATTGCCCTCTGGTATTGATACTACAGGTGGTGTGGTGATTTCTGGTCGCGCACCGATGTGGATTTATTCATATTTAACCCACGAACTGCATCCTACCGCTTGGGTAGCTTGCTATGATCCTCGTATAGGAGCAGTTGTATCCGTCACTAACTCACATCAAGTCTACATCGGTCAAGTAATTCCCGTCAGTCCACCAAATGGACGGCAAAATCATGAACTTATTCAGCCAAGAAACGTAGAAACTGGTTTATGTCCAGCAGTGATGATTGTCGGGCCCCCAGACAGTGGCAAAAGTGTACTCTCTCACGCTTTGTTTCAAGCACTATTATCTGAGCATCCTGATATTTACCTACAACGCGCTCATTGGGATGGAGAAGGTAACTACGTTTTAGAATTAGGGCAACAGACGACTGATGCAGAAATCGAAGCCTTCAAACAACGTAACAAGGGTGCGTTAACAGAAAGGTTTTTTCCCTATCATGCTCAAGCAATATTGCAACTGCGACGACAAAAATCTTTAGTAATTGTCGATGTGGGTGGCATGGTACAGCCAGAGAAACTACCAATTTTAGAAGCTTGTACCCACTACTTAATTATTAGTTCAAAGCCAGAAGCGGTAGGTGTATGGCATGAATTTTGTCGAGATAGAGGCAATTTAATCCCTGTAGCAGTAATTCATAGTAGTTTGTCGGAGGTAGAGGAGGTGCATCGTTCAGAACCATATTTAGAAATTACAAGTGGCCCTTGGGTGCGAGGACAGGTAAAAAGTGTTTCAGAAAATATACTTAAGTATATGAAGTCAATTTTTATATCAAAAAATTAAGAATCTTTCTTAATTCAGCTGAATTCTCAGAAGATATAGGTATCTAATTCATCTATATCGTGACAATCGCGTAAAATTTGTTACATAGATAAACAATTACTTTTAGTATGAAGTTAGAATTACTCAACAAAATTGATATTGGATTAGCTTGGTGTCTGTTTTGCAACGATGCAGGTGATGACACAAGTGCAATGCAAAGAATGCGACAGCAATTGCAAGCACAAAAAGAGGTTCCAACAGAAATACTTCCCTATCTTGAACAAGTACAGGTGTTGCAAAACCTACCGTTTCCCCAGACAGTAGAGGAATTAAAAAAATATCAACAAGACTATCCACAACTTTGGAATTCTCAAATTGGCTTAGTTTATGGTGGTGTTACTAAAGTTAAGCAATACGTCTTTGAACAAACCAAACTTCCCGATATTCGCGGTGCATCGGCGCTACTCGATAGAATCAATTTAGTCGATTTGCCTGCTTTTTTTGGTAAATACGAATCGCAATGGTTGAAGAATAATTTTCCTAGTGTAGAAATAGCATTAATTCCACAATTATTAATCTATTCTACAGGTGGTAAACTGTTAGCATTTTGCCCTGCAAAGTTTATCGATGACTTAGCAAATGCTATTGAAAGACGTTATACACAAGAAACTTTAACTGCAAATTCCTGTGCTGTTGGTGCTAAGTTTAAGTTAATAGAAATGCGCTTTGGCTTACTTCCAGATCAAATTAACGAAAATACATTTTGGTTAGAAAAATATCGTCAAAATCAAAATAATGAAATTATCCAGGTATATTTTGCTCAACCTGATATTGCAGATATAGATAAGCAGTTTGAAGCGCGTAAGAGTTTTAATGAAACAGTTACTAAGCTAACTTCTTTATTTAACCAACGTCGTAGTGGAAATATTACCGCAGACAACCGCCCAACTAGACTTTATCCCGCAATATTTGAGACACATCCTTATTTAGTTAGGGACACAAGTGATAATGCTTCTGCTGTCATGCGAGTTGGGGAACTTCCTGGGGAACCCAATTTTTCTGAATCTTTAGCACGTAAACGTCTAGTAGGAAATATAGCTAAACGTAGCAATATTTCTAATAATTGGTATTACTATAGAAAATTTACTTGGCAGCCAGGAGAAAAGATATATATTGAAAGTTGGGTAGAAAAGTTTGAGAATTACTTAAAAGAAAATCAATTAGAAAATTTGTATTACGGCGATTTGCCAAAATCAGAAGTAACTGAAGCGCGTTCATTAATTGAAATTGGTAACTCAAGTCAACCCAAGGGTTTTGTTGCTTATATTTATGCTGATGGTAATAATATGGGTGGCTATATCCAAAAAATCAAATCGCCGGAGGAATATCAAAATTTCAGTAATGATGTTTCTGAAGCAACTGAAAAGTCTGTATACAAAGCATTATTTCAACATTTACATCCGCATAAATTAGGAAATATCCCAGATAAAGAGAAAGAAAAACGTAACGATAAATGGATTCATCCCTTTGAAATTATTACAATTGGTGGTGATGATGTATTTTTGATTGTTCCTGCTGATAAAGCGTTAGCTATTACTAAAACTATCTGTGAAGAGTTTGAAGAGATTCTCAAAACTAAAAGTAATGAAAGTACAACAGATAAACCTAAAAATCCATATATCACAGATGAAACTTATAATTCTCAGTTTGTACATCGCTATCATCCACCTCAGACAGAAAATCAACTGGAGGCTAAGAATAAACTAGATAATAGAAGTCAATGTAGGTTAAGTATGTCGGCAGGTGTATTAATTGCGGCTGAAGATACGCCTATTTACTATGCAGAGAAACTTACAAGTCAGTTGATGAAGTCTGCAAAGAAATATGCTAAAGAATTAAAGGAAAAAAAATACTATGGTGGAACTATAGATTTTTTAGTCATGAAAGCAGTGACAATGATTTCATCAAATGTGGGTGAATTTCGCACACAAGGTTTAATAAAAGCTGGCCCTGGTGAACAAAAACTAAAACTTTACGGCGCACCATATACTTTAGATGAAATTGGTGGAATTTTAGAAACAGCTAAGGCATTAAAAGAAGCTGATTTTCCGCGATCGCAACTTTATCAAATCCGTAGTTTACTAGAACGAGGTAAGCAAACAGCAATATTAAATTACCGTTATTTTAGAGTACGATTAAGTGATAAAAAAGCTCAGAAACTACTTAAAACTCTGTTTGATGAGGCATGGTGTAAACCAAAAGACCCTAAAAATAATGGTAATTTAGCACCTTGGATGTCTTTAAAAGAAAATAGTAAAAATAATGATAAGTCGAAAACGACCTATGAAACTATTTGGCGCGAGTTAGTAGATTTATATCCTTTTATTCCAAAAACACCTAACCCCGAACTCCTCCCTACAAACAAAGAGGAGAGTCACGAGAATACCCAAGCTTGAAACTGGTTAAAATCATAGGAAAATTTGGTGATTAGTCATGATTTTATTAAACAATTTAACTGAAAATCGAGTAACATCAATTAACCTCAGCGCAGTTATTGATACTGCATTATGTATTGGTGCAGGTGGTTCAGATGGGACACTTGCTGATAAAACTGTTGTCCGCAATGCCAAAGGACAATTAATTATTCCCGCTTCGCAGCTAAAAGGAAGATTACGTCACGAATGTGAAAAAATAATGCAAGGATTAGGATGGCAAATTTTTTTCGCACCAATAGCAAAAGAACTTTGTCCTACCCCAGCACAAGTTGATAGTAAATATCATTCAGACTATAAACTAGAGAACTATAAAGGTTATCACTGTCCGATTTCAAAAATTTTTGGTAATCCGATTTTACCATCACGAATAGTTGTTGATGATTTGATATGTGATTGGGAAAAAGATACTTTACAAGAAACGTTTCGTCCTGGGGTAACTATTAACCGTAGAAGACGTACCGCAGAAAACCAAAAGCTTTATTTTCTAGAAACTTCTCCCCCTAATTCACAATTGAAATTTCAAGGCGCAATTCACTTATTACCTGGATATCCATCCTATGCCAAAGCCTTAATTTTAGCTGGATTGCGGCATATTCATGCATTGGGTGGAAGTAAATCTGCGGGGTTAGGTTGGTTGCACTGGGAGGAACTGGAAAAACTACCTCAAGATGACTCTGCTTGGATGCAGTTACTACCAAAGATGTCAAAATGAAGCAGATTAAGTTAAAGATTACAGCAAAATCTCCACTGGCGATCGCACATAAAAAACCAGGTTCCGTCAGCGAAGCATTAGATCATATTCCCGGTTCTGTGATTCGGGGTGCGATCGCAACACAAATTTTACAACAATCGGGACAGCAGTTTACAGATTTAAGTAAGAATGGCGGAGATTTTCAGGCTTTATTTTTGGAAGATAATGCAGCTATCTTTCAAAACGCTTACCCAGCAGTTGCTAAAGTTGTCGATGAGTCTAACTCTAAAAAGGAAACCATTAATCAAATAGTTGATGATGTGGTAATGATATTACCCGCAACTGCTGTTAGTTCTAAAACAAATCCTGGTTTTCTTCCTACTAAAGGTAACGGGGTTTTTGACACTCTAATTGACCGTTTTTGTGCAGAAGCATTCAACTTTACTTATGAACCGAATTGTCCCAAAGATTTAGGACGAGTTGAACCTTATGGTGGGTTTTACAGTAAAAGTAGTGACGACAAGCTTAAATATAAATATCGCAATCATTCTGTAAATACACGCTTTTTAACTCGTGTGGGTATTAACCGTCGTCGCTCTACTTCTCAAGAAGAGATTCTTTATAGTATTGAAGTTTTAAATGAATCTTTCTTAAAAAATCCTCAAGCGAAAGTTAAACATTGGGAAGATTATGTTTATCGTAGTTCAATTTTAGTTGAGGATGAAGAACTTGCTGATAAACTAGCTGCTTTTGTCAATCGTCATTCTAATACATTTCGCTTAGGTGGTGCAACTTCTCGCGGGTTAGGTAAAGTGACAATAAAAGCAGATATCAATGATTATTGCACAGAAATAGACACAAGAATTGATAAATTTAATCATACACTCAAAGAGCGTTGGAGTCTTTACGAATCAGTTTTTGGTAGTCCTCAAGAAAATCTCTTGAATGGTCGTACTTTTTTTACACTTGATTTACAATCTGACGCTATTCTTTTAGATAATTGGCGACATACAACTGTAATTACAGAAATAATGCTCAAAAAATTTGCCAAAGTTACTGATATACCATTAAAGCTAGAAGTCGCCTATAGCAGTTATGATAATCGCTCTGGGTGGAATTCTGCTTGGGGACTAATGAAAGATATGGAGTTAGTTATCAATCGTGGTGCAGTATATTTATTTAGTACTGATAAACCAGAATTATGGCTAGATAAGTTAAAAAAAATAGAGTTTTGGGGAGTAGGCGATCGCACTTCTGAAGGCTTCGGACAAGTGCAAATTTGTAATGAGTTTCATAGTATATTGCGAGGTAATCTAGCATGAGTCAAGCTGCTGAACAGCATCAAGAACAGCAAGTTCAATTAAAAATTCAAAAAGGCATTCGTCAAGTTGAAGACCAATTAGTAATCTGGATTCAAGAGGCTTTAGATAATAGACAATCTTATGGTGATTTAGAAGAATCTCAATTTCGTAATTTATTACGAGTTGCAGATACCACAGATAGTCCGGAGGTAATTAAAAATTTTCTTCGTTATCAGGTAGGACGTGACAAAAAATGGGGTCGAGGCCAAGAATCGCTAGCAGAAAAAATAGTTAGTGATATTGGTACAGAAAGTAAAGGTGGTCGTTTAGTACAGTTAGCAGAAAGTATTGCTAAAGAAGCTGATTCATCTGATATTAAATTAGTATGGATTGAATTAATTCGGCGCTATCTTGGTTATGGTAGTCGCCATCTCAAATATTTACGAGATGGCAAGACAAATTGAATTTCTTATACATTGAAACTATGTTTGAAATATTTAAAAACCGCCTAGAAATAACAGGAACTCTTTGGACAGTCACCGCATTACGAATTAGCGCCGGACGCTCTACTGAACCTATTGGTTCTGATTTACCTGTGATTAAAGATGCTTTGGGTAGACCATTAATACCAGGTTCTAGCTTTAAAGGTGCGTTGCGATCGCGTCTTGAAAGTTTCTTACGTGGAATTGATTCTAGTTTAGCGGAAGACCCTGCAAATTTTATCAGCATAGAAAGAAATAAATTGGTTCAAACCTACAAAGAACGGTATCAAAATGATGATATTGCTTTAACACAAGCTTTCTTAAAAATTACTGATGCAGTTTCTCATTTATTCGGTTCACCTTGGATTGCTAGTAAATTTCAAGTGCGAGATTTAATAGTGGTTTCTAACACCTGGTTTGGACAATATCAAGAAAGAGATGGTGTAGCCATTGATAGAGACACTGAAACAGCCGCAGATGGGAAACTCTACGATTTTCAGGTAGTTCCAGCCGCGACACAATTTGAGTTTAAGGCTGTAGTCGAGAATGCAGAACCTTGGGAACTGGGACTGTTGATGATTGGTTTACACCAGTTTGAAACCGAACAAATACCTTTGGGTGGAGGGCGATCGCGTGGCTTGGGTGTCGTTAAACTAGAAATTGACAAGATGTACTGGCTTGATGTCAATAACGATCCAGAAAAATTACTCACATACCTCCAAGAATTGGTAAACAGCAATCCAGGTGAGAAACTACCAAGCCATCAAGATGTTAAAGAATTAACTTTGAAAGAAGATTGGACGAACTCGCTGATCAATTATTTAAGAGAAAATAAAGCTAAGACTCATACAACCGAAGCAACACAAAATTCTTGAGGAGGTTAATATGGCTTTCAGTAGTTTCAAAACCATTGGTGAAGTTCTTAAAGCGTTCCAAGTAACTTACACCGAAGCAAATTTTATTAGTGAAATTACTTTTACCGTTTCTGATTATTTTCGTGAAGATTTAGAACTAATGATGCGGGATGCAGTTGTTGACAATTCAGAGTTTGCTATCTGCGAAAATCTCATTTATCCCGTTATCAAAGAAGTTTGGAAAATCTATCGACACCATTTTATTTTATGGAGTCACCAATCGTTGAATTATGACGAAAAATTATCTGGCTTTCCTGAATATATTTTAGCTAAACGTTCTCCATTAGGAAAAGTTGTATTTGACAAACCATACTTCATTTTAGTAGAAGCAAAGCAAGATAACTTTGAAACAGGTTGGGCGCAATGTTTAGCAGAGATGATTGCTGCTCAAAGATTAAATGGAGAATACCCAATCACTATCTACGGAATTGTTTCTAATGGCGGAGTATGGCAATTTGGTAAGTTAGAAGGTAATTTTTTCACAAAAAATATTACTCCGTTCACTATTTATGAACTAGATAAATTATTTGCTATCGTTAACTTCGTCTTCCAACAATGCGAAGTACAACTAAATAATTTAGTAGCAGCTTAATTTGCAATAGGTCATTAACTAAATATAGTCATGCACAAAAGATTTGTTAATCACTGCACTATTAACTTAACCCTAATTCCTGACGGGCCGATTCTTATTAAATCGGATAAACAAGGAGCAGATCCCACTAAACCTGATATGGAATTTGTGGAAACCTATCATGCTGGTGGACGTTCTATATATTTACCTGGAAGTAGCTTAAAAGGTGCGATTCGCGCCCATGCAGAGCGAATTGTGAGGACGGTGGGTGATGAAAAACCCAACTCTAAAAAATTACTTTGGGCTAATGATCCGTTAAGTGATAAATATGATTATCTCAAAACTAGAGATGGTAAAGATTTACCTGCACCAGATATTTACAAACTATCTAGTTTTACTGATCAAATCTTTGGTAATACTTCTATTGCCAGCAGATTGAGAATTGAAGATGCTTATCCAGATAAGTCTCAGCCTCTCAAAATTGAAGAACGTAATGGCGTAGCAATTGATAGAGTTTTTGGTTCAGTAGCAGTTGGGCCTTTCAATTATCAAGTTTGTACGGCTGGGGAATTTAAAACTAAAATTCATTTAAAAAACTTCACTCTCTCCCAATTGGGTTTAATTGGTTTAGTATTGCGAGATTTAAATGACGGTTGGTTTGGCTTGGGTTTTGCTAAATCTCGCGGTTTGGGTACGGTAAAGGTTGAATATAAAAAAGCTGTTGTGCAATATCCTGGTTGCATACTACGGAATGGGCGAATTCACAGCTTGAAAGGTAATCAAGATTGGTCGAATACCATGCTATTAGGTGCTGGTGAATTTGTTGATGATGCAGATGTTTATGGGTTTCCAAAACTTGATTTTCAAGATACACCTGTTGCTGCGGGAGAAATGGATTTTGGTTTTGGAGTTCAGTTAATTTGGCATGAAGGTAAAATCACAGATTTATTTGAACGTGCTGTGAGGTCTTGGAAAGATTTATTGTTAAGTACAGCAAGATAGTTTAGTTTAAAATTTATCTATAAAAATGCAAATAGAAGAAATGAAGCCTTTTGTTGGTGTTGGCAAAGAGTTGTTCTCAAGATTAAAACTGCAAAGTTTAATTACAAAACTTGCAATTGAACCTAGTTATTACTTTTTGCGTTGGACTCACAAAGTTAGTGGAATTCGAGAAGAACAACCTACCGAAATTGACTTTCCTATGATGGAAGGGCAAATGTTCAATCACAAATATGAACTCCGATGGAAACTACAACACAATAATCTTTATGATGTTCTGTTATTAAGTATTGCAGGTGATTATTCTGATTTCACACCTGTAGGCCATAGCTGGAAAATAGAACCAAATAATCAAGAAAAATTCCCCTACTATGCATATCCTGCTTATGGGTATCCTCGCAATGAAGTGCGCTTTCCTAAAGAATTTATTTATTCAAAAACTCTTAATGTACGGATTGAGGAAAATGATAAAAGTAAGCCAGTTTTAGCACAAAGATATTTTATTGATGGCGAAACATCAGCAGTGCAATTTGTTGCTTTAACCCTAGAAGGAGAACATAAATGACTATTAATCGTCCGCAACAGCGTCAACAAGACGAAATTGCACCAAAACCCTATGAATTTGTTTCCTTCCCCAAAGAACCGCCTACAAAACAGCGTCCAGTGGGACATCATAAGTACCGCACTGATAGGCTACATGGTGCGTTATCTTTGCGTTTAAAAGTGCAAACCCCTCTCCATGTCTCCACTGGCGTTGTTGTCATGGGTAGCGATGTTGGTAACAACCGCATCCCTTTAATTAAAACTATGGTGCAGGATGTTGATCAAAAGTTGTCTATTCAAGGTAGTTCACTTAAAGGTTGCATTCGCGCTGTTTATGAAGCAATTACTAACAGTACCTTGGCGATAATTACCTCTAGATATCGCGATCGCATACCCTCAGAACGTCTACCCTGTAAAAATAAAGAACAACTCTGCCCCGCATCGCAACTATTTGGCGCATTAGATTGGCAAGGCTTGCTGGAATTTAGCGATGCCAAATGTGAAAGCATCGGTTTTACCACTGGTTTTATGCCGTCATTGTACCGCCCTCGTCCCGACGAACGACGTGCGTATTTTACCCAAGGTCGTGTAGCAGGGCGTAAATTTTATTACCATACAATTAGAGCTATTGATAAAGGACAAAATGCTGGCATCCCAGTACAGCAGGCAGGTAGAGAATATATTTTTACAACCAAATTACATTTCAAAAACCTGAAATCAGAAGAATTAGGCACTTTATTAATTGTTTTTGGACAAGATCCAAAGCATCCAATTGCTTTGAAGGTGGGAGGTGGAAAGCCTATTGGTATGGGAACGATGACAGTAACAGTGTTTGAAATTGAACAAGCGGATAATTTGCGCGATCGCTACACTTCCTACACCCTTCCAGAAAGTAACCGTCTCACGGGTGAAGCTTTACAAAAGTATATACAACAGCAAATTCAAGCTGCATATTCATCCCGTTTAGTACAAACTGAACAACTCCAGCAGCTGACAAATATACTGCGCTTTCCTAGCGATCGCGAACCCCCATCTGGAATGTATTAATTATGACTATGAATGAAGAACAATGGCATACAGCACATAAAATTGCCCAAACATTAGTCAAAGATAATACAGATGTCAACGAGTTAAGTAAAGCCGTTGCTTATCTCCGCGCCTCTGTAAACCAGCCAAATGCTACTTCCAAGTTTTTCCAATACCTAAAAACTCTCATCAGTAATGGTAGACAAATTGGACACAGCAGTAAAACTATTGATTATTACCGCAGTATCGAGAAAGCTTGTAGCTATGCTCTTAAAGGCGTAAGCGATGCTTATACCATGCTGCAAATTTTAGGCTGGGTATCACGCCTGATGCGTTATTACAAAGATGCTGGTGTACCAATTGGGGAAATTGCACCTCCGACAACGCCTGTTTTCGAGTCAGCACGTCAAGCGGAAATTGCTAAAGTTGCTCAATCGCAAAACTTCCAAGTTGAGCAAATTATCGCAGCTAAAGTTACCAAAATCAATGGTAACAAAGTCACCTATGAAATTTTGGGGACGATTAAGTTAACTGAGAAGGAACCGAAGCAGGCTAGTTCTCTCCATGAAGGACAGACGGTAAAGGTGAAAATTTTGTCTGTTAAGGATGATGGGAGCATTAAGAGTGTTAAGTATACTTAGCTTGTAGTTTTCGTATAAAAATATTGCGGAATTTGATGATATTGGCAGTAAAATTCCGTATAATCAAGGTATAAGTTTTTAGAGGTTAGATTATGACTGAATCAAACTCAAACTTCAAAACAGGATTTGACTCTTATTCTGCATGGACGCATTGTGAATCTTTTCAACAAAAATACAAAACTGTTACTCAGTCTCAAGTAACACTCCAGATCCTTACTTGTTCTCCTATTTCCCTGGCTTTAAATCCTACTTTCATCATTAAAGTAGTCTAACAACAAGCCTGCTTGATTATGGTTAAGCTCTACTTCTTGTAGAGCTACCATAAAATTTAGAGAGAGAAAATCCCGTATTAACTACAGCATTTAACTCTCTCGTTTTTAGATAAAGTAGAGGTTAAAAGTAAATATGAGTCAAGAAGAACCAAACAAAGTGTTATTTGTTACAGGTGTGCGTGTAGCAATTGATGAGGAACATAGGATATTAATAGCAGGAATGCTATCAAGAAGTCCATTTGAGGAAGATGAGCAAAAAGCATCAACTGGACATCCAATAAATTTTGCGTTTACTCGACAGCACGCAGCATTTTTGAGAGACAGACTAGATGAATTTTTAAAGGCATAAGGATGACATATATTAGGAGTTCAACGTCGGAAAATTTATTACTCAAATTTGGTAGGGAAGTTGAAATTAAAACTAATTGGAGTAACCCTAGTTCGTCTCATTTACACTTAGTTACTTCCGAAAAAGCAAAAACTTCTAATTTGATTCCTCCTGAAATACAAAAATTAGTTGAAGACTTAGTTGAAAAAATAGAAGGAGTACAAAGAGTTATAGCAGTAGCTACAAGTTTCCCAGATATTCATTGGGTCGATTTTCAGATCATGCTGAAAGCAGATATCGAATTATCAGATGAAAACTGGGATAAAATTCAGGATATGGTAATTGACTGCGAATGGAAATTAATAGATGATTCTGCTGAAGAATGGTATTTTCGTCCTCAGATAGTAGAGAGATTTTATTTACTGGGAGATGCAAAAATAGCCGATTCTGACGAAAAAAGACATATAGAGGTAGTAAGTAAACCAAAAATTTGGTCAATTAATTCTCCTGACTTCATTGTGCTTTAATTACCTCTAGTTCCGCGCCAATAAATCATGACCGATGAACGCTACCTTGTGCAAGCTCAAAGCAATGAAAATGCAGCACGCAGTACTGAGAGTGCTTATCCTGATTGGACAGTAACTATGTGCTTTTACGCAGCATTGCACTGGGTAGAGTATTATGCTTCTAAAAGCGGAGATGATATATCAACTCAATTTCCTGAAAAATCTCCCCATGACTCTCGCCGAGGCTATGTTCGTCAGCTTGCAAAGAAACTAGATAGCAGGGAATTGGAGAAACTTTATAACGATTTGGAAAGCGCGAGTCAAAAAGCTAGGTATTTAGAAGGTAGAGGTATAAAATATATAAGTGCAATAGATTATTTTAAAAGTCACCAATCAGAAGTTAATGAATCTTTTAAGAAATTACAGCAGATAAAAGATATCTTAATGAATAAGTTAAAATAGTTGGTATGTACAATTTCTCGCAAGGGAACGGAAACAAACACTCGTCTTATGCTGAATAGGAATCAAATCAATTCAAGATTGATTCCCTGCAACGGCGAAAATATTAATCCGTGAGATGCTGGATAATTATATTAATTAATTTCCCATCTCTCTTCCCCCCAAGGGGACTAAAAGTTAGATATGATATTTTTTCAGATTTTTCACTCATACACTGAGGCTTAAGGAGAGCGATCGCTTTTCCTGCTCAGTAATCAGGGCTTGCTGAAAAAGTATTAAATAAGTTGAAAATCGCAAGTCATCGATAAAGGAACCCCTTGTGAGGTGCGTCGGGGTGCAGAAGTTATGGAAAGATTACCTAAATATTCCCACACAAGTGGGCTTAGAGGATGTTTAAAAGTTTTGGGCGAATATAATTCGCTACTACACAAGCGAAGTCCACCTCCTTTGGAAAACACGGAAAATCGAGTTCTTGAAACCCACGGAGGTGGGTTTTGTCTGTATAGTCGCGATTTCTAATCGCCTATTTTAGTATTAATTTAGACTTTTCAAACAACCTCTTAGCTCGACTTTATCCATTTTCCGGCAACGCGATCGCATATGCTAAAACCCTCATGGTGTCTAGCTCCTGACTTTTAAGATTTCATCAAAACTAGTGACGTAGGGAAAAGTTTTTGCCACAAAGCCAGAACTTCTGCCAGATAAGAAGGATTACATTCTTTGATTTGGATAAAGTCGAGCTTAGGCGATCGCTTAATGAGTGCTAGTCTTAACTGCACGCATATATTGAGATATTACAAATAAATTATGTGTTTTCCTCACGCATCTGTCCCCTTACCCATTCCCTAATTGCCTGTCGAAAAACTCGTCTTCCTGCCATGCGGTATTTTTCAATAAGCGATGGAATTTCTTGAATGTTTAGATTAGGAAACACTAAGCTTGTTTCTCTTTCGAGATATTCGTTGTTTTGCAACTGATAAATTTTTATTTGTCCAGCATCATAACACCAAATTTCAGGTACACCTAACCGCACATAAATGGGAAAGCGATCTAAAGATTTACTAGTAACATCAATTTCTAAAGCTAAATCGGGTGGAGGGTCTTGATTTAAATCAAACTTGAGTTTACCTCGAATTAATGCTTCATTTTGGAAGTAAAAACAATTATCAGATTCTATTCCAGCCTTTTTGAGTTCTCGTTTCCAGGTAGTTGAGCCATAACACTCATAATCTAGCTCTAAAACTTCAGCCATATCTTTGATGATGTCACCAATTATTTCTTTGTAATATTCGTGTTCTGGTAATGGTGTCATAATCTCTAATGTGCCATCATCATAAGCTATCCTAGCGATACGGCTTTCCCCTAAGTCTATTAATAAATTCTCAAATTGTTGCCAACTGATATTGTAGAGAACTACCCGATCAGCGCGACGCTCGGTTAACAGCATAACTCCTCGCAAAATCAGTCAGTAATCAACAATAGCCAGTCATCAGTGAGGAATTAAAGATAAATTTTCCAACTCACAACTGATAACTGATTATTTTTAGAATAAATTCTAATTTATTCTATCAATAGTAGACAAATATACTACAATCGTTACAAATAATTTAAGTCAAATCCCTTTAAATCCCATGCTATTTTCTAGTTCTTGTTTCGTTGGAGTCATGCCACGCGTAGCCTGACGACGATTGCCAATTTGGCTAATAAATATACCAACTAAAATCAAGCTACCACCGATATATTGTGCAGAGGTAGGGGCTTCATTTAATATCAAATAAGCTGCTAGAATGCCTACAATAGGAACAAAAGAACTAGCTAAGGAAGCTGTAGACACAGTAGTAGCTCTTAAGCCTCTAACCCAAAACGACTGACCCAATACCACAATGATGGTACCGTAGAGAAACATCCACTGCCATAAAAAAGGTGAGAAGACACCCATAAAATGGTCGCTGCCATACAATATTAAAGCCAGGAAGAAAAACACTACAGTTCCTAAGGCAGTACGAAAAACACCATAAATTCCCAAGGGGATATCAGAGAGTTGAGTTTTACTCACAACAGTAGCAATAACTAGAGCCACGGCCCCAGTGGCTGCTAACAGTTCTCCTACACCTAAATGAAAGCCCCCCAAATTCATCATGTTTGCTGTTGGGGTCTGAAGGATAATAGTTAGAGTAACACCAATAAAAGCTGCGATCGCTCCCACAACTTCCCAAATATTTACCCTCTCTCGCAATAACCAAACTGATAAAGCCAACGTTAAAGGAGGTTCCAGCCGTCCAACCAAAATGACATTATTGACCTGAGTCAGTGCTAAAGCCTGGAAAATTAAGCCAGGGGCTAGTGCCCCTGCTAGAATTGAGACTACTATTAAACTTAACCAATCTTTACTTGAGAGTTGTTGAAAAAATGTTTTGTTCAACTGTCGCCAATGAATTAATATTAGAACCATCAAGGCACAGAGATTTCCCACAAACAAAACATTACACAGAGAAATCGGATTGCGATCGTCTATAAAATGTTGGGCACCTATTTCTGTCAGCTTGCGGGTAACTGCACTAGATGCACCAAAAATTAGAATTGCTAACCAGAGATAAGTTTGACCTGGTATTTTGTAAATAAGATGTTTTTTCGTTCTGGTCACAATAACACCACTACAATATAATTCGTAATTCGTAATTTGTAATTCGTAATTAAAGAGGATACAGAACAAGCATCATAATTTTTTAGTGGTAGTCTTTAATAATTGGGGGTTTGTATGCTCCAGTCATAATAATTATGAATTACATGTTATTTTGACATAATCACAAATAGCTGAGAAAACGCTGAATTTAAACTAAATTTTTTCAACCAATAGATTCAGGAAATTTATAGCTGAGTTTCATATCAGCCTCAGTGCGAACTGAGATACTTTGAGTTGTCAGAGGATCAAAGTTCAGGAGACACAAATGAAACTGGCTTCATCGTTGCTTACAAGTGTTGCCCTCGCTGGAATGCTAACAGTTTGGAATGTTCCACTTCAGGCTGTAAATCCTTCACTAGTTCAAGCATCAGCTGAGGAAATGAAAGATTCTACAGGTTTGACTACTCAACAAAAAATTGACTTACTAACCAAGAATAAAGGTCAAATTGGTAGTGGCGATCAGTTACGTCGTTTCTTTTTTGGTGATCTGCTGCCGATCGCAGTTCAACCCGGTGGTGCAGGTATGGTAGTCAATCTTTACAATAAAACCAATAATATCACGATCGCTTATTGTGCAACTTACGATGTGGTGGTTGCACTGAAAAAGGGTAAAGTCACTGCTTTTCCCGCCAGTGAAGTTAAATAAAGGGAACAGGGAACAGGGAATGCTAAGTGAAACAAGGATTTCTTCGTCCACAACGGGCAATCTTCTCTTCGAGACGCTCCGCGTAGCAAGATCCCGAAGGGTACGCAGCGAGGCGTAAAGCCTACGGCATAGCTTCGCTTAGAGCGTAGCCCAACCCAGTTGGCTTTAAACTTTTACATTTTTCGTAAATAAGACCTTGCTTTACTTGTCAGGTAAGGCAAGGTCTATCTATCTATCAACGATACATCAAATCAGTTATCAGTTGCATTAGTAACTGTTCCTATTCCCTGTTCCCTCTCATTTGTATCCTCTACCTACATACTCCCTAATAAGTTGTTGTCTTTCTGGCGACCAATTAGACTGCGGTTGTTGTGTAGGTTGTTGTTGTAAGCCTGAATTGCCATAATTGCCGTATCCCCCTGGAGCTATGGGAGTGGCAAAATTTTGAGTTGGAATCTGGTTAGCGTAGGGTGTAATGCTAGTCGGTGTTGCTTGAGTTGGAATCTGGTTAGTGTAGGGTGTAATGCTAGTCGGTGCAGTAGAGTTAACTGGCGGTGTCACTGGTGTAGCATTAAGTAATGCTTGACCTTTATTGAAATTACCATAGGAATTCTCTGGTAAATTTGCCCCTGTCGGAGTGTAGCCTGCCCCCATATTTAATCCAGTGTTGGGTACTACAGTCGGATTGGGTGAGGTGTTAGTTGGTGGTGTTAATGTTGCTCCACTGTTAGAAATTCGACCCAAGGTATTTGTTTGAGTGGAAGTAACACCATTAAAGCCGGATAGCTTCTGGCTAGGAAGTTCGTTAAGCGCTGTTTGCAGAGGATTGAGATCAGCAGGATTTTGATTTTTGTTGGTTTGATTGGTAAATCCAATTCCTGAACTAGGGGATGTTGATAATAGCGCTGCTTGTTCAGAAGCTTTCGTTAACGAATTTACGCCTAAAAACGGGCTTTTGTTGCCGCCATTTATGCCAACTTGCAATAGATTGTCTGCTTGTAGCACAAAAGGATTATTCACCTCTAGCGGAGGTGTATTATTTATGCCTAAACCAAGATTTGACTTGGTATCACTAGCAGCAGATTTTTGTTTTTTAATTGCATCCTCAATAAACCCTTTGGTTTTTTTATCGTCAGTGTTTTCCTGGGGATTATTTAGGGTGGTAGAGAGGTTAGCTTGCTCAACATCATTAAACAAGACCGGTAAATTATCAATGTCTGCCGCGATCGCTCTATCTTCTGCTGATAAGGAAGTATCAGTAGGCTTTTGTGCAGCTTTTTGGCTGTTTTTCTGATCACTTGCAACTTCTAGTCTTGACGAGTATTCCCAAATTACTAGTCCTACTACAGATAAAAAAATTGCTGTTCCCCAAAAAGCAGGTTGTCCCAAATACCGTAACCTGGCTTTGAAATAGCGTAAATAAGCGGGAGGATAATGACGGCGTCGCATAGTTAAATAATTGAGATTTACTTAAAATTGGTAATTTATAGAGTTGAGGGCAACGACTACTCTACTCAACTGGATAGTGATTTAATCCTAACTTTTCAATCATAAATAGTCATTAGTCATTGGGAATTGGGAATGGGGAATTGGTGTATTTGTTATTTCTACTCCCTACCTCCCTCATCTCCCTCATCTCCCTCATCTCCCTCATCTCCCTCATCTCCCGCGCCCCAGGCAGCGCGGGGTGAGTTTCACAAGACGCTCAGCGGGAACTTGTTTGTGATATCAAATTAGAGTCCCAGGTATAGAGACCAATTTGGTTGGGAACCCTAGAGAATCTCCCTATCCGATAGCCTCTAGATAACTCATTCAAAACCTTATTTTTGATTTCTCTGAGTTGCTGTGCATCTAGTTCTCCATAGATACCATCGATGACTTCAGCTACGGTAAAAATTCTGCCGGGATTTTGTTGCAATAGAGAAGTGATGGCATCAATCAAAAATTGACCCTCAAAAACTTTGAGCATCGGTACTACTATTGTCTTCGGTGGCACAAAGGATTTTTTCTTTTTATGTTTGACACTCCCAGAAGCGTCATTCTTTTTATTGGGAATTACCAAACTTAAATCCAGCGTGTAACAACCTGGCTCTTCGGGAATAGCTGCCCAGTAATTTCTTTCTTTACCCTGTGTCAGGGAGGATTGAACTCTACCTTTAACTACTTTAAACAGATTTGGCTCTAATTCTCCATATAGCGATCGCACAATGAAATCTATATGACATACAGTGCCAATGTATTCTTGCAACAGTTGTTTTATGGCTTCCATCCGAGTTGGAGTTTGATATTGGGGTAGCATAGGAACTTCTGCCACCTTCGTTGAGCCATCATAATTCTCTGAAGATGCTGTTACAGCTTGGCTTTGTTGTGTGTCAACAGTAACAGCAGCAACGGGATTATCTATCTCCAATTTGTCTGAGTCTTTGAGTTCTGATTGCACAGACTCAACCAAGTCAATATCAGAAATGTGATCGTGCCCAGAGAGAAACCGAGGATTGGGGGTTGTATCAACCGCTGTCAATGTTGAAATCTGGTTGTTGTTATTTAAAAAAGACCAGTTAGACAACAATGCTTCTACATGGTCAAGCTGCGATCGCGCCTGCACAAACAGACGTTCGTACTCTTCTGTCAGACGAGCATAGTAGTCTCGCAATTCCAATAAGGGAGAGAGGAAATCTTTCGGGGGTGGTTCTAATTGTCCTTTTTGAGTCATTAGTCTTCACTCAATCTAAATCACTAACACTTTTGTAAGTCATTGGCCTGGGTTTTGCTTTTTGATTTGGTTGTAAAGATTTTTTAGGTGGTTGGGGAGGACGACATTTTTCACAATACAAGGGTCGAGTACCGAAAGTCTCACGGGTTGTAGCTTGGTTGCACTCTTTACATAGAAAGTGAAAGACACGAGTGTGAATCTCTCTTTTATGCGCCCTGACAGTATATTCTCTAACATCAATGATTTTACTTGCCATAATCAGGAATTCTGAATTTTCGTCGTATCAATGTTTTATCAATATAGCTATTCAAGCAAATGAAACTGCATCAGTGTGTGTTCACATAGAAGTTTTATTTCCAAGTGAGTTGGCGCTGTAGGCGGCAAGTACTCTAGTGTCACTGTTTTGCTCTTGGCTTTTTGCAGCGTAGAGAAGTTCCTTCCAGATGCTCCAACTACAACAAAATCTCTCACAATAATGCTATTGCAATTACTCAAGCACTATATCTAGCAATAAACCCGCCAAGAGGAGGCAAGTAGAGACTGGGTTGGCTGGATAAGACTACTTTTACACAACAGTGTCTTGAAAACCTTTGGAGTACTCAAATAGACTGTAGAAATCTTACCAAAGTATTCACGCTTCAGCCCCTAAATTTCATTATATGGGGACGAATTTTATTAACTTAAATTTAGGCGCAGACGATATTGATCACGATCACCAGAAAATTTGGGGTTAGGATGTGCGATCCTGTTCACTTTTCCTTTTTTTTGATTCACCAAGTCAAATCATCTCCAGTGTGTCCAATTGCCCATGATATAAAGTACCCCACTCTCACTTTTAGCCCCTCTATCACGAGGAATAGGAGAATGGGGATTAGGGGAATTGGGAATTGGTTCCTCCCCTGCTCCCCCTACCTCTTCTCAGATGAATCGAATTTTTTACGTAATTACTACATGTAGATTGGTTAAAAGTTGAAACTAAAACAGCCAAGATTGTATCTATATATTCAAATTCCTTACTCAAAAAGCTCAGAAGCAGATCCTTATGGAGTCAGAATTCTGATGCAATTTTCTCTTGGACTCAAAAAGCCAAGTAAGTGTCGATGTCTGCTGACACAATCTGTGGCTGACATCGACATTTAACTAACTCACCTGACTGGGTGAGGGTATTATTATCTTATTTGATAATAATACTATTGTTGATAACGGTAGAGTTTAATTTTTTAAGGAGAAAGCATATGTCTTGTTTAGCCAAAACAAGTCATTTATCGAAGTTAATGGCTTTTGCCGCTTGTGGTACTCTCTTAACGACATTTCCTATAAATACACATGAATCTTCTGCTTTCGCACAAGAGATTGAGCCTACGGCTACGCCTTCACTTATATCTCAAATTGAAGTCGATAACTACAGAGGTGACTACCAAACAAGAAGACTCAGAGCTGAGTCGGGGCCAGATAATAGAGGGCGTTGGCGATTTTATAAGCCAGATGATGTATCTCGTGATGCAATGCAAGCGCAAGGTTGTACCGATGTTGGTGGTGGTGGAGCAAATTGGCGCTGCCCGCGTCGTGTGATCAGGGTAGAAGTAGGTGGTGATGATCGATGGCGTCCTGATGATAATGATTATCGCTCTAGCCGCAGACTTAGAGCTGAGTCAGGGCCAGATGATAGAGGGCGTTGGCGATTTTATAAGCCAGATGATGTATCTCGCAATGCAATGCAAGCACAAGGTTGTACTGATGTTGGTACTAGTGGGGCGAATTGGCGCTGCCCGCGTCGTGTGATCAGGGTAGAAGTAGGTGGTGATGATCGATGGCGTCCTGATGATAATGATTATCGCTCTAGCCGCAGACTTAGAGCTGAGTCAGGGCCAGATGATAGAGGGCGTTGGCGATTTTATAAGCCAGATGATGTATCTCGCAATGCAATGCAAGCACAAGGTTGTACTGATGTTGGTACTAGTGGGGCGAATTGGCGCTGCCCGCGTCGTGTGATCAGGGTAGAAGTAGGTGGTGATGATCGATGGCGTCCTGATGATAATGATTATCGCTCTAGCCGCAGACTTAGAGCTGAGTCAGGGCCAGATGATAGAGGGCGTTGGCGATTTTATAAGCCAAATGATGTATCTCGTGATGCAATGCAAGCGCAAGGTTGTACTGATGTTAGTACTAGTGGGGCGAATTGGCGCTGCCCACGTCGTGTGATTAGGGTAGAAGTTGAAGGTAGACGCTACTAGTGTGGTCTAGCAACTCAAAATTGACGGGTTGAAGTTGACGCGGTGAGTCCAGTGAGTAACAGCACTACCAACTTGCATGAGGGGACTCTGACAGGTGTAGGTTTTTAATATTTTGCGTTTTGATCAACGCGGTGATATCAAGTTCGGGTAATTACTTATTATTAAAATTTCTCCCTGTCCCCGCGTCCCCGCGTCCCCGCGTCAGCCCTAACGATAAGTCTTCAGACAAACATGATACGAGAGGCTAAAACCCCACTTTCAAAGTGGGTAGTTTAGTTTCTCTTGTTTCCTGTTCCCTGTTTCCTTTCAATTGGTAACTATTTACCAAATAGGGTGCGATACATCAGGCGATAAATGTCAGTATTATCAACAGTTCCATGAAGTAGCTGAGCATTTAAACCGTGTGCTTTAGAAACGATCGCACCACTATTATCCCCAAAACCTGACCAGGCGATCACAAAGGGAAAGCGTTTACCGAGTTTATCGGGGGCAGAAACAAATGGTAAGGTACCAGTCCCTTGTTTACCATCCCAAGGTGCGCCATTTTTACCTTTTTCAGGCAGGGGTTTGTCTAAGGGAAAATCTTTTTCTGTAGCCCCTACTACTTCTAAGCCGCCAGCGTCACTATCTGCGGTGGTAACTAAAAGAGTATTGGGGTTTTTTTGAATAAATTTCATTGCAACCCCAACTGCATCATCAGCTCGTTTGACTGCTTCTATGCAACCAACAGCATTATCAAAGTTACAAAAGTTATCGCTTCCTTCTTCTTCTAACACGATGAAGAAACCATTGCGATTTTGGGACAAAATGCGTAAAGTCACCTCTAACTGTTCAGTAACTGTGGGCGCACTGGGTACATATAGCGGTAAACTTTGCTTTTTTAAGTTTTCCTCAGATTCATCGTTATATGTGTCGTCGGCAGCAAAAATCCCCAAAACTTTTTTGGTGTTGGCTGGTAATTTGAGTAATTCCTCGCGGGTGTAAACAACTTTGTAACCTTTGCTTTGAGCGAGTTTGACTAGATTCAGACCATCGGTGCGCTGACTTTGTTCAGCACTGCTATGTCTTCCTGCTGTGCCTTTAGGAAGATACCAGACTTCGCCGCCACCTAAAATGATGTCTGCACCAGACTCAACTATTTGTTTGGTGATGTCTGCAAAGTTACGA
The DNA here is from genome assembly GCF_059505385.1 of Desmonostoc vinosum. Lineage (NCBI taxonomy): Bacteria > Bacillati > Cyanobacteriota > Cyanophyceae > Nostocales > Nostocaceae > Desmonostoc > Desmonostoc vinosum. The sequence goes on along the minus strand of NZ_JCACKM010000082.1, from coordinate 6,388 downwards.
CGATTGGCCGATTTGGCTAAAAACGCACCTGTTCCTGGTTCGGGGATGATCCCAGAGTTGATGATTGCGGTTCCCTTGCGGGCGGCGATCGCTTCTTCCATAATTGTTTTAGGTTGGCCAGACAGTGCCACTATCGGTTTACCTGCTTCATCCAAACCAAAAGAGTCAGCATTTACCTTTACTCCTGTGGCGTGAGTCACTGCACCTCCGTTGGAAGTTGCTGTTAATTGGTCTTTCATATGCCCCAAATAGACAGCGAGATTTGACATTTTATCCCAATTGAGCCTACCATCTGGGCCGTAATAGAGCATCCGCGCTGCCCCCCAATGAGCTGCACTAGTGCCATCTGGGTGAATAAATATTACATTTCCTGAGCGGGAGTTAGTATTCGCTGATATTCGTGGTATGTAACTGAAAGCGAATATGACAAAAGACAAAATTATCAAAACAATAATTTTTCGATTAAGTAACTTTAACATGGCGTATGTGTAGCAGTTTGACGAGTTTTTCGGTTGTTACTGAAAAAGATAAATCAAGATGCGATCGCTTTGATATTAAATAATTCGTAATTCGTAATGACGCGACGCTCCTGTGTCGCTCTAAGCGAAGCTATGCCGCAGGCTTTACGCTGACGCTCGAGGACTCGCTACCGCTTCGCTAACGCTAACGCTATCGAGGACTCGCTACCGCTGCGCTAACGTAATTCGTAATTAAGCGAAGAGATATTTTTTCGCGTTTTATTTTTGCCTCATCCTGCTGAAAATCGTTCAATCAAGACACAAATTATCTGAGGGTTGATTACTTTGACAGCCTTCATCATCTATTGAAAAAAATCAGTACATTCAAAAGAAGTTAGCCATCCACGGGGAGACACCTGCAAATATTTGTGTGGCTACTGAAAGTACTGTTTCTGTAGCCTGGAGTTTTCCTGATAACTGCAATTGATAGGGAGTAAACAAGCTTGTATATAGTGGTGCTAATCCTCTGATATCTAATTGCAATTCACCTTTACCACCTGTTCTCACTTCGCCATGTCCATTGGCAACAGAGAGAATAAATTTACCGTTATTGCTAGTTAATAAATCATCTTTGACTTCGAGGTGTAGTTCGGTTTGAATTCCCGGTGGATAACCTCGTAATTCCAAAGCCTTGACTACATCTATCACCCGCAGCATCCAGCGCTCTTGACGCCATATATTAGCAGTTTGCTCTGGTAGCGGCAATGTGAGAGAATCAATCACTGAACTCTTCCATCGCACTTTTTTGATTTGAGAGCGATGGTTGGCAAGAAAAGACCAAAAAGTTTGCATGGCGGCATCAGTCAGAATTACCCAATCTCTGACTCTGAGAATTGCACTATCGTCTTCTGTGGAATGTTGGCTGAAAATGATGTAACCTTGGGGTTGGTCTTTGTCACCAATAAAATAGCTGTAGACAGTTTCTTGGTCTTCTGGTCGAATTAATCCTAGCCAGATTGCTTGATTTCTGTCTAAATATCCATGAGTAATTTTTGCCTGCTGTTGATAAAGCTCGTAAAAGGCTTCATAATTGCTGGGAGCTACAAATTGTAAAGGTAGTGGTTGCTCTTTGATTTGGATATTTTCGGTCAAAACTTCCCAAATGCAATAACTACCTGCTTGTTCATACCCGGCTTTACGGTACAAGCGTTGAGTTGCTGGATAAAGGACAGATATCGGGACTCCTTGAGTGTGAAGTTGTTTGAGGGTGTTTTGCATGAGTGCGATCGCCGCTCCACTTCCGCGATATTCTGGAGCAATACCCACAGCTGCAATTCCCATCATCGGTACACATTGACCACCCCACCATTGACCCATCGGTAGAATTGCCAACCCACCCACAACTTGCTGATTTTGATAAAGAATCCGCAAGTTTTCTAAGCCAACGCGGTTAATATAGAGTTCGCTATCACCAGCTGACATGATGTAGCACTGCTCAAGTATATGCCCTAAATGCTGAGCATCCTCTGCATGGGCAAGAGTAGCGTATTCAAATTTGGATATCATACTAATTCGTAATTGAGATACACTCAAGAAGTATTGAGTCAAGCCTCATGCTTGAACAATTTAGTAAGCTAAAATACATCTTAATTGCATAATTACTTTATTTGGTCGTCGCTTATCATTTGTCATTGGTCATTTGTATTGACAAAGTACAAATAACTAATGACAGTTCTAACCAAAGAAAGTGTAGCTTAGACGCACATTAACTTATTATTGCTTGCACAGTCATCAGTTTAACACTACAAGCATACTACAAATATCAAAAATTAATGCGCTACTTAACCCTAGTTTGTCATTTTCGGCAAACAATAATCGAAACTAAAACACTCTAGCCCATCATGCTAAATTACGATCCATTAGCTTGTTTGCCCTCATCAGAGGAACTACCAGACTCTGACGACACCCCAGTGGATAACGAATTACAAGATTTAATTCCCGGTTTACTCAAAGCCGTCTTAGCGATGGCTTGGGCAGAACGCATGGATTGGTTTTTTGGTGTGGATATGGGTATTTATTATGACCCAGATTTGCCCGCGATCTTCCCAGATGGATTTTTAAGTTTGGGAGTAGAGCGATTTTATGATGAATACCTCCGCCCCAGTTATGTGCTTTGGGAAGAGAAGAAACTACCAATATTAGTATTTGAGGTGGTATCTCAAACTTATCGCGGTGAGTATTCGACTAAGAAAGCAGAGTATGCAAAATTGGGAATCTTATATTATGTAGTTTACAACCCACTGCGTCGCCGTAAACCGCGTTTAGAAGTTTATAAATTAGTGAATAATGCTTATGAATTATTGCATGATGGAAATCGTGTTTGGTTGCCAGAAATTGGTTTAGGAATTGGCATCGAAAGAGGAACTTATTTAGGCATTCCGCGCGAGTGGGTGTATTGGTATAACGAACAAGGGGAACGGTTGTTAACACCAGAAGAACAAGCTCAGCAAGCCCAACAAAAAGTACAGTTACTAGCGGAACAGTTGCGATCGCTCGGCATAGATCCAGATTCTCTCATTGGGGTTTTTGGTGGTTGAGTGCGATCGCTTGCTCCACTTCCCCTTTGTCGGCGTAGAGAATTCCCGGTTGGTGTAACGTTGCCGCTTTGGTTTGGACATCTCCAATGCGTTCTGTTATTTCCAAAGACTGATTGTAGAGTGCGTAGGCGTAGCCCGTCGTAGACATCGCTTTTTGTACCAAGTGCCTGTAAACTAGATTAGTCAACAGAAAAGTTGGTGCGAGTAAACCTGATTAGTTATGATTTAATTAAATTCCGGTTTGCCGGATTATGGTTATTTAGAATTTATGGAAGTCATCAAGCTAGGAAAAACAGGTCAAGTCTCTATTCCCAAAGCAATTCTTAATCGTCTAGGGTTGGATGGGGAAACTATGCTACTAGTGGAAACTACTGCTGATGGTGGAATTTTACTACGTCCTGCTGGAGTGTATCCGATTGAGATATATACAGACGAACGAATCGAGGAGTTTCAGATAGCCGATCGCTTAACTGACGAAGAAGCTAAACAACTTCAGCGACAGCTTCAAGATGCTGAATAGGGAATATAAATGCGCTTATTCCTGGATGCTAATGTTATCTTTGCAGCAGCGATTAGTCCTGATGGTCGCTGTAGTACATTGTTTAAATTAGCTTCTGCTGGGTATTGTGCTTTGCTAACTTCGCCTCATGCTTTGGAAGAAACACGGCGTAATATTACAGCTAAATATCCGCAAGCTTTAACACGATTGGAGCAAGATTTAATCCTCAAACTAACTATAGTTGAAGAAGCACCAATTACACGAGTCAATTGGGCAATGGAGATGGGACTACCTTTGAAAGATGCTCCCATTTTAGCGACAGCAGTAGAGAGTAGAGCAGACCTTTTGGTAACGGGTGATAAGACACATTTTGGTTCATTTTATGGTCAGGAATTAGAGGGAGTAATGGTGGTAGATATGCGAGAGGCGATCGCACTTCTGTACTCAGAATTTTGAGAAAGCGATCGCTTGTCAATCACCAGAAAACCAGATCCCCGGCTTTTTCAAATTACGAATTACGAATTATTCTCTCAAGCATCGCCTTTACCTGTTCAGCATACGGTGACTGCAATCGCTGCAAAATCTCTAAAGCTGGTTGCAAATAGGATATGATATCGCTTTAGTGTATTCACCCTGCTGTTCTGCCAAATGTCCTAAGCACCACAGAGTCATTGCTTGAGTTCGGACATCACCAATGCGTTCATCTATTTCCAAAGACTCATTGTAGAGTGCGTAGGCGTAGCCCGTCGTAGACATCGCTTCATCCACTTCCCCTTTGTTGGCGTAGATATATGCCAGATTATGCAACGTCGCCGCTTTGCCTTGGACATTTCCAATGCGTTCTTTTATTTCCAAAGACTGATTGTAGAGTGCGTAGGCGTAGCCCGTCGTAGACATCGCTCGGCATAGATCCTGATTCTCTCACCTGAATTGCTGTCAAAATTCATTTATAAGATAAAGATGTACTAATAACTGAGGAAGAGTAAACCCATCATGCTAGAGTACAATCCATTAGCTTGCTTGCCTTCATCTGAGGAACTACCAGATTCTGACGATACCCCAGTGGATAATGAATTACAAGATTTGATTCCCGGTTTACTCAAAGTTATCTTAGCGATGGTTTGGGCAGAACGGATGGATTGGTTTTTTGGTATAGATATGGGGATTTATCATGACCCAGATTTACCAGCGATAGTCCCAGATGGATTTTTGAGTTTAGGCGTAGAGAGATTTTACGATCAAAACCTTCGCCCTAGTTACGTGCTTTGGGAAGAAAAGAAACTACCAGTATTAGTGCTAGAGGTAGTATCTCAGACATATCGCGGTGAGTACTCCACCAAAAAAGCAGAGTATGCAAGATTGGGAATTTTGTATTATGTGGTTTACAACCCATTTCGTCGCCGCAAGCCTCGTTTAGAAGTTTACAAATTAGTGAATAATGTTTATGAATTACATGATGGGAATCCTGTTTTGCTACCAGAGATTGGTTTAGGAATTGGCATAGAACAGGGAACTTATCTAGGCATACCAAGGGAGTGGATGTATTGGTATAACCAAGAAGGGCAAAGGTTTTTAACACCAGAAGAAGACAAAAAACTTGCTCAACAAGAAGCACAGCAAGCTAAACAAGAAGCGCAGCAAGCAAAGCAAGAAGCTCAATTATTACGAGAACGGTTGCGATCGCTCGGCATAGATCCAGATTCTCTGTCCTGAATTGCTATAAACACTCATTAAACTCATCCACGAGTATCAAAGACTCTCGCTTGCTCCACTTCCCCTTTGTTGGCGTAGATATATGCCAGATTATGCAACGTCGCCGCTTTGCCTTGGACATTTCCAATGCCTTCTTTTATTTCCAAAGACTAATTGAAAAGTGCGTAGGCGTAGCCCGTCGTAGACATCGCTTGATCCACTTCCCCTTTGTTGGCGTAGATTCTTCTCAGTTCGTGCAACGTCGCCGCTTTGCCTTGGACATTTCTAATGCCTTCTTTTATTTCCAAAGACTGATTGTAGAGTGCGTAGGCGTAGCCCGTCGTAGACATCGCTTCACTACGCTTGGCGTAGATCCAGATTCTTTTATCTAAGTTACCATCAAGATTCATTTATAAAATAAAGATGTACTAATAACTGAGGAAGAGTAAACCCATCATGCTAAAGTACGATCCATTAGCTTGTTTGCCCTCATCTGAGGAACTGCCAGACTCTGACGATACCCCAGTGGATAACGAATTACAAGATTTAATTCCCGGTTTACTGAAAACGCTTTTGGCGATGGCTTGGCCAGAACGCATGGATTGGTTTTTTGGCGTAGATATGGGTATTTATTATGATCCAGATTTGCCAGCAATAGTCCCAGATGGGTTTTTGAGTTTGGGCGTAGAGCGATTTTATGATCAAAACCTCCGCCCCAGTTATGTGCTTTGGGAAGAGAAGAAACTACCCATGTTAGTTCTAGAGGTAGTATCTCAGACATATCGCGGTGAGTACTCAACTAAAAAAGCACAGTATGCAAGATTAGAGATTTTATATTATGTAGTTTACAATCCATTTCGTCGTCGTAAGCCACGTTTAGAAGTTTACAAATTAATTAACAATGTTTATGAATTTCAAGATGGTAATCCTGTTTGGCTACCAGAAATAGGTTTAGGAATTGGCATAGAACAGGGAACTTATGTAGGCATTCCCCGCGAGTGGATGTATTGGTATAACCAGCAAGGACAACGGTTTTTAACACCAGAAGAAGACAAAAAACTTGCTCAACAAAAAGCTCAACAAGCAGAACAAAAAGCTCAACAAGCAGAACAAAAAGCTCAACAAGCAGAACAAAAAGCTCA
>NZ_JCACKM010000081.1:0-30786 GCF_059505385.1 Desmonostoc vinosum | reverse complement strand
ATACTGTTATTAGTCGGTTTCAACCGACTTGAGTTATCAGCCAGAAAATTTATTTCCTGGCGAGTATCCGACTTTTGCCAGAGGTCTATTATATTGGATGCTGAGTTAAGCAATAATTTAAGTAATTATACTTGATAATAGCGAATTACTGATGCTTGGAGAGGGCGATCGCTATTTTGTGAGTAATTGTAAATTTTTTGACTAAGGTAGGCGTTTCGCCTACCCTACTCACTCAAATTAAACAATTGCTAATGCACCTAAATTACCGCTGTAACCAGTAATCTCAACGATGGCGTCAGTTGCCGCACTAAATCCATTGGTAGCATCATTAATTACCAAGAATGTTCGCAGACTTTCATCATCTCTACCAGGAATATTCGTACCCAAGCCGAAGGTTGCCGCTTGATTAGCAACAAAACTACTACTATCCAGCAAAAGTTGAATTCTGGACTCAGTTAATACATTAATTTGACCAAATTGTTCCAGATTACGAGCATTTACAGCCTTGGGTGCATCAATTTTATCTACATAAATGTTTAAGTCTTTAATCACATCAAAATTCGCCAGCAACGAATCACTCAAAGACTCAAACACAAACGTATCACGCAGATTACCACCAGTTAAGATATCGCCACCCGCGCCACCAATTAAGGTATCACGACCGTTGCCACCAAATAGTTGGTCATTGCCGTCAAAGCCTGAAAGCTGGTCATCACCATTGCCACCAAATAGTTGGTCATAACCATCAAATCCTACCAGTTCATCGTTGCCTTTACCACCATAAATGATGTCATTACCACCCAATCCCAACAGTTCATCGTTGCCATCTTGACCATAAATTGTGTCATTGCCAGCATCACCAATTAACTCATCATTACCCTTACCACCGTTGAGGGTTAAATTTTCGGCTGGGTCATTGTTAATCGTTTTGGATAAAAGCTTACCATTGCGTTCATAGATGTAGCTGACGAGTGTATCTGTGACGCTATCATTATTGTTGTCAATTTCTTGGGATATCAATTTACCATCGGCATCATAGTTGTAAGTGGTGGTTTCATCTATAATGCCGTCGGTGTTATTGTCAAAGTTCTTGGTTGTGAGTTTGCCTGTTGCGTTGTAACTGTAAGTGGTGAGTGCATCGGTGACGCCATCATTATTGTTATCGAGTTGTTCAGACACCAGCTTACCATTAGGATTGTAACTATAAGTGGTTGCTGCATCGATGATGCCGTCGTTGCCAATATCAACTTTCTTGGTTATCAGTTTGCCGTCGCTATCATAGCTGTAAGTGACAAGTTCATCAGTTAAATCATCGTCATCACTGTCAGTCTGCTCAGATATCAGCTTACCTTTAGGATCGTAGTTGTAAGTGGTGAATGCGTCGGCTTGACCGTCACCGTCTGTGTCAACGCTATTGGATGTCTGTCCATAAATTTTGACGCTATCAATTTTGCCATCACCATTGCTATCAGCGCTTTGGGATATTAGCTTGCCTTCGGTATCGTAGGTAGAGGTATAAATTAAAGTCGAGTCAATTGTGCCATCGGCATTTTCGTCTCTAGTTGCAGATGTCAGGTTGCCATAGACATCGTAGGTATAAGTATAAGTAAAATCAGCTACAGATGCATCATCTTGATTATAGCTGTTGGATATTAAGTTGCCTTTAGCATCGTATGTATAGATTTGAACTACTTCAGGCGTACCGTCATCATTTTTGTCTGTAGTTGCAGATATCAGTTTGCCATAGCTGTCGTAGGTTGAAATGGTGAGATATTGAAGATTGAATACTTCATTTTCGTAGTCATACTCATAGCGGCTGTAGCTTTTGGATGTTCTGTTACCTTCACTATCGTAAGTATATTGTGTAATGTCCCTAATGAAATTATTTTCAAAGCGTTCAGATGTCAGGTTGCCTTCAGCATCGTAAGTATAAGTTCTGATATCGGTAGATTCGGTTTCAATATCATAAATAGATTTAGAATTTATCGATACTAGATTGCCTTCACCATCGTAGCTATATGTAGTATTGGTTTTTATCCTACCTCTTTCAGTTTCTTGATAACCTTCGACTTCTATGAGTCTGCCTTTGATATCATAGGTATTTTTTGCCAGGGAAAAACCCTTATTTTCAACTTGCACCACGCTACCGTCATCATTGTAAGTAGTAGTGGTGACACCATAGCTTTTCTCAGAGATGACTCTACTGTTGGCATCGTAAGTATATTCATCACCAAATTCATCTGGTATACCGTCTGCATCGCTGTCAGAACTAAATGTTATGTAATTGCCTTTAGCATCATAGATAAAAGTGGTGAACGACTCTAACTTTAAGTTTGAGTCGTAATTTTTAGCTGATGTCAGATTGCCGTTGTCATCATAAGTATAAATGCTGCCAGACTCAGGCTTACCATCGCCATTGTCATCAAAGCTTCTGGATGTGAAATTGCCTGCGGCATCATAGGTATTAAGATTAATCTTTTTGGAGGGGTCGATGCCTCTATTATCAGTAATTTCTGATAGGACTTTGCCTTGGGAGTTATAAGTATAGCTTGTAACTTGTTCTGCGTTGCCGTCGCCGTCAAAGTCATAGGTGTCGGATATTAGATCATAGGTGATGACTGACTCTGCTACGCCATCGCCATTATTATCAATCCTCTCAGTGATGAGTTTATTTTCGGTAATCTCATTAAACAAGGAGTTGACTTTAGTATTGTAGGTATAAGTGACTGTTGAGGTCATAAATTTATTTACATGTAGGAATATACTGATTATACTATGTGCTGAGTTAAGGACAGATTAAGTAATTGCACTCAACAATAGCGATCGCCTCCTTCAAATATATGAAACTTGCTTACATAATGGCGATCGCTATTTTGTAACTGATTAGTCGTCAACCGCCCCACCCACAAGGGGATGGGGTGTTACGCGCGATCAATAAATTTATTTACACGCAAGAATATACTGATGGTACTGTGTGTTCAGTTTAAATAATAACTTAATTAAATATACTTTAGAATAGCGATCGCCACCTTTGAACATTGACCAAATAAAGAGCGATTGCAATACCTTATTCCCAATATGACCGCCAATCATCTTGGAAAAATTGCTGCAATTTTTTTAGATAAGAATATGTTTTAATTTTGACCATCCATAGGTTATTAATATCTTTACCTCCTTTACAAATAACACCTTCGGTGACATCATATTTACCTTCACGGACATCATGGATAAATTTACCAGTGAGCTTACCGCGATAAACAACCCGTGCAATGTTGAGGTGACTGAAATCTTGCAGAAATTGTTCAGCAGGAATAATACATTGATCAGTCTGCACGTCAAATAAAATTAATTGCTTTGGATCATCATTTTTATGCGTACCAGCAAATGAGTTAATGCCAAAAAATTCAGTAAATACAGTAATTTCTGGATACCGATAATTTTCATTTTCTCGAAATACTATTTCTAGGGCACTAGCAAAATCTCTATTAAAAATTTTAGAGGCTGCTTCTAACCCTGGATGTGCAGCATTAAATTGTGCAATCCCCTGCTTATCCAAATCAAAGCGATCGCGACGTGTACCAAAAGCATACCACCCCAGTTCCGACTCCCAAACCCAGTGGAGATTTGTACCATCATATTTCTCAAAAGCTATACAACGCTCCCAAGGACAATTTTTGCTATCTGGGATTTTTGGATAAACAAGTTGCACTCGTGCCATTTTTATCTAAGTTTTGTTTGAGCATCTTTGTAAATTTTATACTACAAAACACTACAAAAGCCGGGAGTAGGGGAAGAAGCATAGAACCGGGGGACTTAAACCCACGGAACTAGTTAACAATTTTTTCCATTTTTGCCAAATTTGGGATTAAAGACTGTCTGCTGTTGTGAAGAATTAAAACAGCTATAGATATAAAGACTTACTCATAATGATATCTTTAACTATCACGCTGTAAGTCCCTTACTGAATTCGGTACTCCGAATTGGTAGCGGCAGCTCAGGCAGAGGATGAAAAATTGACCTTTAAACAATATCAACCAGCAGGTTGATCAAAAATAGGGGTCGATAAAGAAATCCTCAATATCTTTGTCATGACAAGCGATAATTCAAAACTCTAAATAAGTTTAGTGTCTCTCTTTACCTGGGAAACTCAGCTAAATGAAAAGGAGAACACAGATGAAGGTTGGTATCCCAAAAGAAGTCTACCCTGGTGAACGTCGTGTAGCAGCTACACCAGACACAGCTAAACGTCTGGCTAAACTGGGTTTCGACGTGCTAATTGAGTCTAATGCAGGCGCAAGTGCAAATTTTACAGATGATGCTTACATCCAAGCAGAATGTCAGATTGTGCCAGACGCCTCCACTCTCTGGAAAGAGGCAGATATCGTACTCAAAGTGCGTCCACCCCAAATACACCCAGAACTTGGTAAACATGAAACTGAACTGTTACGCCCAGGAGGTACGCAAATCGGCTTTATCTGGCCAGCCCAGAACCCAGATTTACTAGAAAAACTGATAGCACGCAAAGCCACAGTGTTGGCGATGGATGCAGTGCCTCGGATTACACGGGCACAAAAGATGGACGCTTTGAGTTCAATGGCAAATCTCGCAGGCTACCGGGCGGTAATTGAGGCTGCGAATCACTTTGGACGCTTCTTCAACGGACAGATTACAGCCGCAGGCAAAGTACCACCCGCGAAAGTGCTGATAATTGGTGCTGGTGTCGCTGGACTAGCAGCCATCGGTACCGCCAGAAGCTTGGGCGCAATTGTCCGCGCTTTTGATACGCGCCTTGTAGTTAAAGAGCAGGTAGAAAGCTTAGGGGCAGAGTTTCTGGAACTCAATTTTGCTGAGGATGGTACAGGTGAGGGCGGCTACGCCAAGGTGATGAGCGACGAATTTATCAAAGCAGAGATGGAACTGTTTGCCGCTCAAGCCCAAGAGGTTGACATCATCATCACAACGGCACTCATCCCAGGTAAAAGAGCGCCTGTGTTGATTACTCAGGAAATGGTTGAGAGTATGAAAGAAGGATCGGTGATCGTCGATATGGCGGCCGAACAGGGCGGTAATTGCGCCCGTACTCATCCTGGTGAAGTTTACTCTTACCAGGGAGTGACGATTGTCGGTTTAACTGATTTACCCAGTCGCATGGCTCAACAAGCCAGCCAGCTTTATGGCATCAATCTTTACCATCTCCTCGAAGAAATGGGTGGAGCTAAAGACTACAAAGTCGATCGCGAGAATGAGGCGATTCGCGGCGCTTTGATAGTTCATGACGGTGAAATTACTTGGCCACCACCGAAAGAGGACGCGGGGACGCGGGGACAGGGGGACGCGGGGACTCAGATAGGGGGAGAAGCAAAGACTCAGGGAGGGGGAGAAGCAAAGACTCAGGTAAGAGTAAATACGGAAGCAGGAACACATAAAGATACTGAAAAAATCCCCGCGTCCCCGCGTCCCTCTGTCCCCGCGTCCTCTTCCCTCCTCTGGCTGCCGCTTGTTGGTTTAGCTCTTGTTGGTATTGGCGTGAGTGCGCCGGCTTCGTTTCTATCTCATTTGATTGTGTTTGTGCTGGCGTGTTTTGTGGGCTGGCAAGTGATCTGGAATGTTAAGCCTGCTCTGCACACACCGCTGATGAGTGTCACTAATGCGATTAGCGGCATCATTATTATTGGCGGGATGCTGCAAATTTCCCAGCTATCAAGTTCATCTACCATCCTGGGAGCGATCGCTATTTTCGTCGGGACAATCAATATTTCCGGTGGCTTTCTAGTCACTCAACGTATGCTCAGGATGTTCCAAAAGTGAAGTACCTACACTTACCCGAAGGTAAGTGTAGGCTTCCCGTCTCATTCGCCCTTGCCTCGTTAAACCCGTGTTTAATCTGGTCTTACACAGCGTCTCTGCTGATTTCTCAGCTTTATCTCCTCAAGGGAGAACCCAGGCAGCCGCCCATCTTCCATAGGCAGTTTAATTGTTTTGCAACACGCTTGTCTTGGAATCACGGCAATAGCCAACCAGCTTTCCTTTGCGTCTTCCCTGATCTAGTCATGTTGCTGCGGCAAGTCTCACTACTTTGAAGTTAGCCTTTCTGTTCCATACATTCAGGAGGGTCATCGACCATTTAGATATTACCATAAACGTATCACCGATATGGATACGTTTATGAAGGAAAAATCTATTAGAGTTAGGTTGTCTGAGAAAAGATATAACAAACTTAAGAGTTGTGCAGAAAGCAAAGAAAAGACAGTTACTCAACTTGTCGAAGACTGGATCGATAGGTTGCCAAGTCAGAAAACTGGCGATTCCTCCTCGACCCCACTCCCTTATCAACCTAGAGATTGATATTGGTCGGAGGTCAACTCGTCATCGTCCAACAATTCATCTCAACACCTCCCTACCGGGTAGGTGTGAGCCTTCTTGTTGAAAAAAGTAAAAGGAAACTCATGTCGAACAACCTACTGACAGTCGCATATATTGTGGCTAGTGTCTTATTCATTCTCAGCCTGGGGGGGCTTTCTAATCAAGAGACTGCCCGTAAAGGCAATGTTTATGGCATCATCGGGATGCTGATTGCTTTGTTGACTACAGCACTCTCGCTAGACCTGACTACATACGGTATCCTCACGTCAGTTGTCATCCCAGGAGCCGCAATCGGTGCGATCGTGGCTGCTCGTGTGGCGATGACTTCCATGCCAGAACTCGTGGCGATGCTGCATAGCTTTGTCGGGTTGGCAGCAGTTCTGGTAGGGATTGCCAATTATCTGCAAGAGTCGCCATCGCTTACCCCTGTTGAGTCCACAATCCACCAAATCGAAATTTTTGTGGGTGTGTTTATTGGTGCAATCACCTGCACAGGTTCGGTAATTGCCTTTGGTAAATTGCGGGGAATTATCAGCAGTAAGCCTTTACTTTTGAGCGGGCGTCACTTGCTTAACCTGGGGATGATTACCGCTTCCGTCTGGCTGGGTTTCGAGTTCTTGACAACAACAAATCTGACTGGATTGCAAGCGCTGTTGGCAATGATGGCGATCGCTTCCATCTTGGGTGTGCATCTAGTCATGGCGATCGGTGGTGCTGATATGCCAGTGGTAATTTCCATGCTCAATAGCTACTCTGGATGGGCGGCGGCGGCGGCTGGCTTTATGCTCTCCAACGACCTATTAATTATTACAGGTGCGTTGGTGGGTAGTAGTGGTGCCATCCTCAGCTACATTATGTGCAAAGCTATGAACCGTTCCTTCATTAGTGTAATTCTCGGTGGCTTTGGTGAGCAGACAAGCCCAGCAACTCCTCAAGATGGAGAACAGCCTCAAGGCAACGTCTCCACCGCCACAGTTGAGGATACCGTGGAACTCTTGCAAACAGCCAAAAGTGTAATTGTCGTCCCTGGCTACGGTATGGCAGTAGCTCAAGCCCAGCATACTGTATCAGAACTTACTAAGCAGCTGCGCGATCGCGGCGTCCAAATTCGCTTTGGTATTCATCCAGTAGCCGGTCGGATGCCAGGACACATGAACGTCCTCTTAGCTGAGGCAAAAGTGCCCTATGATATTGTCTTAGAAATGGATGAGATTAACGAAGACTTCCCCCAAACGAATGTTGTATTAGTGATTGGTGCTAACGACACAGTTAATCCCAGTGCTTTAGAAAATCCTCAAAGCCTGATTGCAGGGATGCCAGTATTAGAGGTATGGAAAGCTGACTGCGTTGTAGTCATGAAGCGGAGTATGGCCAGTGGCTACGCTGGAGTTGAAAATCCCCTATTTTACAAAGATAACACCCGGATGTTATTTGGCGATGCTAAGAAAAATCTAGATGCGATCGTCGCTAAATTTGCCCAGCCAAGTGAGGAAACTCCAAACTTCCGCCACCCAGCAAAAGTTGCATAGTCAACTGGGGACTGGGGACTGGGAAAAGTTTTTTAAAATTTGGTGGTGGGTGATGCAACCACCATAATTGTCATCCTGAAATCCGTCTAATCCATGATCAACATCTTAATCTTCCGTGTAATCCAGTAATCCCTATTAATCCGTGATCAAGGCTAAGGTAGCAGCAGCTGTTTCAGCTAAAATACTAATTAGCCGATATAGAGCGATCGCACTAATTACTAAAGCAGTCGGAAAATGATGTTGCAAAAGAGCGATCGCAGTTGCTTCAAACACACCCAACCCACCAGGCGCACCCGGAACAATCAAACCTAATAACCAAGCGCAACTAAAAGCACCCAGCAACAACGGAATTTGACTTATATTGAACGAACTTAAAGCAAATACAGTTAATATAAAACCAGTACCACGCAATCCTAAAAAGCCTAATTCTCCCAACAAAGGTTTGAGGGGATAGCGTTGAAGATATAAGGGAATATTTAGCTGGGTACTGGTAGTAGCAGATTTTTTAGTTTTTAATCTGTATAGAAAGCGAATAATCGGATTCAAAAACCGAGGATGAATAGTACAAAGAACTAGAAATAAGCTGAATAATTGTAGTATTTGTAGAACAAAATTAGTATTAGCTATTGCTAATTGGCTACCAAATAAAATTATCACAATTGACGCGGCACTAGCCATTAGTAGCGGTTCTAACAAAACACTTAAAGTAGCAGCACCAGCAGAAATATTAGCTTCTTTGGCTGCAACAATTCGTCCATAGTAATGCCAAACATTACCTGGTAAGTACTTAGCAATGTTTGTTTTGAGGTAAACTTGGATAAACTGGGAAACTGGCACAGGTTGATTTAACTCTTGCAAAACCCAAGTCCAAATCCAGCCTGCCCAAGTATGCGCCAGTAGAGTAATAACTGTAGCGATCGCTAAAATCGCCCACCCTACTCCATCAATGCGGATCGCGTTCACTTCTAGCCAATGATCCTTTATGGCTTTACCTACAAAGAACAATGTCCCACCCAAAACTATCCAGCGGAAAATTTGCTTCATGAATTTGGTGATTGAAGATTCGAGAAATCTAGGCTGAACTCACAAATATTATGCTATTTTAACCAAACAACTAAGGTTTTTGATGTTGCTGAATCTAGGGATCAATGTCTCACGCATAGACGCGAAGGCACAAAGGAAAATCTCTAAAATTATCCTACATTATTTCTGCAACACTCTTTTTAAATAAAATTCTTGATATAAGACTCCTATTTAATCTCTGAAACAATTCAGTACCAATCGAAAAGGGTTTTTCCTACTCATAGCCTATCGCGCTGGTGCTGCGCTTCTCTGCGAGACGCTTCGCGATCGCGTACCACGCAAGTAATTTCAAAAATCAAAATGGATTACTATATATTCAAAGGTAGTTGACTATCTTTCTAGAGACTTATGTCAGTAAGCAGAAATTCAATTCTCAATTTGTCATCAAATTACATACTACTAAAAACCTTTAATACAAACAATATAGGCTAAAACTTCTGCTCTTAGTTTATATCTCTCTACAGTTAGATAAAAATAGTATTCTGATCCTAATTAATATGTGACCTGCGCTAGATGTAAAGGTGATTTTATTATTCGTATCTTAAACGAGGGTTATTCAAAAACTAACTAGCTAAAACAAGTACAAAAACTTACTGAATGAATAAAATAATTCTTCAGTCAAGTTATGGGCTTATTCTTAAATGCAAGGAGGAATAGGTGAACAATTTGATAGCTTTGTTGAAAAAACTAAAACTGCGCCAGATTTTAACTGTCTTTTTGGCTGGAATATTGTTGATGGTTAGCACTGGATGTAGTGGGGCAAATGTTCAAGGTGCAAATCCCCAAAACCCTGCTGTGCAAGCTGGTAGAGCAAATAATCCCTATAAAGGTGGTGGAGACAAATATAGTAACTATAGGATGTCTACTGACCCAAAAATAACCAACCAAAAAGATAATCAAGGACGTGAACAAGCTACTCTACAGCTAAATTCACAGTTGCTAATTGCCACAAATAAAGAATCTGAATTACTGTATCCCGGTGCGGAAACACCAGTAGGCAGACTCAAAAAAGAGGCAGAACTACCAATCATTACTAAAGAAAACTTCCAACGCCCTGAACCAGGTAACTTGATTCAACGTGAACCTAATATAGGAACTCGAGTTAAAGAACGGCTGGAAACTGTAACAGAGGAAGTTGGAGAAGCGTCTGGCTTTCTCAAAAATAAAGCGGATGAAGCCAGCATTAGACCGGAATTGAAAGCAAATCCAGCAGTACGCAGATAAGGCTGGAGATTTGACATTTAACTGGAATACAAAAAAGCAAGGAGTAGAACTATGCAAAGAGTAATCGCTTGGTTGAAAAATATTCGTCCAGTGAAAGTTTTAACAGTTTTCTTGGCAGGAATTTTTCTATTCTTGACTCAAGCCTGTAACCGTCCAAACATCGCAGCTCAACCACCTCAACCCGGTGCCCAAGTACCTAATGCTGAACGTTACGATCCTACCAAAAGTTATCCTCTCTCTTCTCCTGAACGGGGAATGAATAACTTTAGTGATGTAGACCCAAGATCAAGAACAGCCGAGAAAGCAGCACAGGACAAAGCTGAAGCGTTGGTAAGAAATGCCCAGAAAAACATTAATCAAAAGGGAGTTAACAACCCAGCAGATTATGTGGAAAATTTTCGCCAAGGTACGCCTTTAGGTGAAAGAGTAAAACGCTTGGGTGAGAATGTCGGTGGTTCAGCGGATGAAGTTCGCGAAGGTGTAGTTAGAGGAACTCAACGCGGAATTGAAAACATCAAAGAAAATACCCAAGACCTCACTAAAAATGTTCAACGTGGGACTGAGGATGTGAAAAGAAACGCTCAACGTACCGTTGATGACGCAGGCGCAAAAGTTAACAGAACAATTAGAGACGCTGCCTAAAAGCTAGTTAACGAAGAAGGCCAAGAAATGAGGGGAAGTTAAGCAACACTTCCCCTTGTTTTTTGTATGTTTTTGTTTGCTTGTTTGCAGTTCTACCAATTCTCTAAAATTCGGCTACACATTCAAACTCCGAAACCCATACTAAATAAGAGTTTCTTAATTACGAACTACGTTAGCGTAGCGGTAGCGAGTCATCGAGCGTCATTACGAATTGCTATTAGTCACTTTCTCCAGCATTGAGTATTTGCTGTGCTGTAAGCTGTAATTCAGGGAAGATGGTAGAAACGATTGCCGTATTTCCTATAAATTTGGTTGCTTCATAAAATCCGTCAACCAAGGTTAATACAGCGATTTTGTTTGTTTGTGGGTCAACAATCCAATACTCAGCAATTCCTCTTGCAGCATACTCAGAACGTTTGTAGCGATAGTCTCGGTCTTCATTGGCTTTGCCAGGAGAAACAACTTCAATCACCAATAATGGAGGCGGCATATCCAGTGTAATTGTGGATTGCGTTGCGCCTTTTAAAGCTGTTGCTAGTTCATCCGTCAGCACGATTAAATCAGGAATGCGAGTTGTTGCACGAGAACCAGAGATCACAATTTCAACTTTGTTACTTAAGCAATTGATGGGAACAAATTTGAGTAAATTTACTAGTAAGAATAGAGATATCTGTACATTTTTTGGGCTTTCGGGTGGCACTGCAACTAACTCTCCTGCCACCAACTCATATTGGTTATCTGTGCCATCGTCATATTTTAAATATTCTTCCAACGTTAGCCGTTTGCCAGCGATTGCGGTCATATGGCGTAAAGGTAAGTTGCGTGCTGATATTTTAGCAAATTTATATTCAGAAGACGCGCCATGGCGCGTCTCTAAAAAAATTGTTAGTTCTAAAACTGTTGTAAAAAGCGCAAATCGCTGGCGTATAAGCGGCGAATATCATCGATTTGGTGTAACACCATGGCAAAGCGTTCTACACCAAAACCGGCAGCAAATCCAGTGTACACTTCTGGGTCGTATCCCACGGCTTTGAGGACATTGGGATCGACCATACCGCAACCCATCACCTCTAACCAGCGTCCATTCCATTCCAAGTCCACTTCCGCAGATGGTTCGGTAAATGGGAAATAGCTAGCACGAAAGCGAATTGGTAGATCACCAAACATTGATTGTAAAAATACTTTAATAGTGCCCTTGAGGTCTGTAAATGTCAGTCCCTCATCAATTGCTAAAAGTTCTATCTGATGGAAAACGGCTGAGTGAGTGGCATCTACATTATCTCGTCGATAAACTCGTCCTGGTGCTACAACACGGATGGATGGTTCTTCAACTTCCATGTAACGGATTTGCACTGATGAGGTGTGAGTCCGTAGCAGATTACCATCTGGTAGGTAGAAGGTATCCTGCATATCACGGGCGGGGTGGTCGGGTGGGGTATTGAGAGCCTCGAAATTGTAGTAGTCTGTCTCCATTTCTGGCCCTTGGGCTACGGTGTAGCCCATACCAACAAGGATATCCAACGCTTGGTCAATAATGCCATTGAGGGGATGGATGCGACCTTGGGGGCGATAAATCCCTGGCATAGTTACATCTAGAGTTTCAGCTTCTAGCTGTAAGCGAATTTGTGCTGTTTCCAAGGCGGTGCGTTGCTGGTCTAGACTAGTTTGCAGGGACTCCTTAACTGTATTGGCGATCGCCCCGATTTTCGGTCGTTCCTCTGCACTCATCTGTCCCATGCTACGCAACAATGCCCCCAATTGCCCCTTTTTACCTAGATAGCTGACTCTAAGTTCCTCTAGGCGTTCTAGAGTATCGGCGGCTGCGATCGCTTTTTCTCCTTCTTGCTGTAATGCTAATAGTTGAGCTTCTAAATTGTTAGTCATTAGTTATTAGTCAATGGTTAATAGTCAATAGTCATTAGCAAATGACAAAGGACAAATAATACTATTTCTTTTTACCAGTTTAGAAGGGATTGAGCGTCAGAGGTTTTTTTTTGTTCTGGACTTGTGATATCAAACATTGACAATTGAACCATGACTGTTAACCATTGACTATTGACCGCCAGTTGACTGTTGACCACTGACACATGAAATTACTTGTTAGCAATGATGATGGCATTTCGGCTTTAGGTATTCGTACCTTAGCTAACTGTTTGGCAGAAGCAGGGCATGATGTCACTGTAGTTTGCCCTGATCGGGAGCGATCGGCAACTGGACATGGATTAACTATGCACCAGCCAATTCGCGCCGAAATTATCGAATCAGTTTTTCACCCTGCTGTTAAAGCTTGGGCTTGCGATGGCACTCCTTCAGACTGCGTAAAACTCGCTCTGTGGGCTTTGCTAAAGTCTCCCCCCGATTTGGTGCTGTCTGGTATTAATCAAGGCGCTAACTTAGGTACAGAAATTCTTTATTCTGGCACTGTTTCAGCAGCAATGGAAGGTCTGATCGAAGGCATTCCCAGTATAGCGCTGAGTCTTGCTAGTGGGATCTCGAAGGATTTTCAACCTGCTGCTCAGTTTGCCAAAATTTTAGTAGACAAAATAGCACAAGAACCTCTACCTGATTTGATGTTGCTGAATGTTAATGTTCCTGCTGTCAAATGGGAAGAAATTACCGGAGTCAGTTTTACTCGTCAGGGAGTACGCCGCTATGTTGACGTGTTTGATAAGCGAGTCGATCCTCGAGGAAAAACGTACTACTGGTTAACCGGAGAAGTAATTGAAGACATAGAACCCCCAACCGGATTAAACCTGCCTCAAAACATACCTACAGATGTGCATGTTATCCGTAAAAACTACATCAGTATAACGCCATTGCAATACAATCTTACTTATGCAAATGGACTACATAAATTATCACAATGGAAATTCCAGTTTCCTTAAATTATGGTGCTTATAGACAAATAAATCGAGTTATCGCAACAATCGGGTCTCAAACTTCGCCTTTTAAGGCGAAAATTTTGGGGATCAGGGTATAAATCCCCGTGACAAAAACGGCCTCCTGCCTCCTGACTTCGTTAATTGAATACATCACCAGAAAATGTAGGCTATAAAGTAGGAGCGCTTTTAAGATCAAAGACAAAAAAACTTGTGCTTTGTAATACTTCCCCTTCTTTTACACAATCAGCCAGAAACGGAGTATGCTGTTTTACCAATAAATCCTTCTCTACCAAAGGCAGGATACAGCATAAACTTAAACACAATAAGTAACATTTTTTTAATTGATCGCCCGCTCAGTCCAGCAAGCAACACCCATGTCTAGGATAGAGAACCAATTTACAGTGCAATTTTGGGGCGTTCGGGGCAGCATCCCCAGTCCAGGGCCACACACCGTTCGTTATGGCGGCAATACTCCTTGTGTTGAAATGCAAGTGGGCGGTAGACGCTTAATTTTTGATGGTGGTACGGGACTGCATGTTTTGGGGCAATCTTTATTGCGTCAAATGCCGATAGAAGCTCATATATTTTTTACTCACTCTCACTGGGATCACATGCAGGGTTTCCCCTTCTTTGTGCCAGGGTTTGTCAAAGGCAATAACTTTGATATTTACGGGGCGATCGCACCAGATGGTTCCACCATAGAACAGCGCTTAAACGATCAGATGCTGCATCCAAATTTTCCCGTACCCTTGCAGATTATGCAAGCTAATTTGGATTTTCACGATGTTCATCCAGGGCAAGCAATCCAAATTGATGACATCACTGTAGAAACAGCATCTTTAAATCATCCCGGTGAAGCCGTCGGCTACCGAGTTAACTGGTGTGGTGGTGCTGCTGTTTATATTACCGATACAGAACATTTTCCCAACAAACTCGATGAAAATGTGCTGTGGCTGTCTCGGAATGCCGATATTTTGATCTACGATTCCACCTATACTGATGAGGAATATTATTGCTCAACATCTCCCAAAATTGGCTGGGGACATTCCACTTGGCAAGAAGCTGTCAAAGTAGCAAAAGCCGCCAATGTGAAAACTCTGGTAATTTATCACCACGACCCCGCACATGATGATGACTTTTTAGATTGTGTGGGGAAACAAGCAGTAGCTAAGTTTCCAGAGGCATTTATGGCCCGGGAAGGACTGATCCTTTCCATTCCAGTTTCAGTTTCTTTATCGGAATCTTTTCCTATTAGCAAGTTTTCTCCTTGAAGATTGCAGTCGGAGCAATTAGAGATTTTAGATTAGATTGGTGATCAGAAGCCTTCAGCGCGAGAATGCAAGTGGTGCTGAGTTGCAAGTCATAAATAATGAGTGAAAATTCCCACTCAGCAACACCAGTTAGCTCAACGGGGGTTCCCCTCACAAGCAACTGGCTCCTCGCAACTCATCGCTCACTACTGCTCAAGTAGCTTGCGGCTGATAGCTCAAATAAACCTAAAATCCCAGAATCCACGTGCTAAATTTGTCTCAAAATGGGTGTTCTGTGTGGGTTGCTTCTTCGACCAAAGGGCTGCTAACACCAACTGCTGTTGCTCTTGGCAAATTTGATGGTGTCCATCTTGGTCATCAAAGGGTAATTCAACCAGTTTTGCACGCTGGTAGTCAGTTGTCTGTTGTTAGTAGTTCGCAGTCAAACGAAAATTCCCAACTGACAAATCAAGAATATGTTTATTCGACAGTTGTCACCTTTCATCCTCATCCACAGGAGTTTTTTACGGGGCAACCTCGTACATTGTTAACACCAGTGGATGAAAAAGTTCAACAATTGCGATCGCTTGGGGTAGAACAACTGGTATTACTACCCTTTGACAAGGAATTATCAGCTTTAACCCCCGAAGAATTCGTCGAAAAAATTCTCGTACAACAACTCAAATGTCAGCGAATTAGCGTCGGTCAAGATTTTTGTTTTGGCAAACAGCGCCTTGGTACTGCTAGAGATTTGCAATTACTTGCTGCTAAATACGACATACCCGTTACCATCGTCCCCCTAGAAACTTATACAGGTGACTCACCCAATCAAAGCTGCATCAGTGTTGCCCCGACTCAAGATACCCGCATTAGCACTTCACTTATCCGTCAAACTCTTGAGCGCGGTGACATCGAAAGAGCAAATCTCCTACTAGGACGCCCCTACACCCTAATTGGTACAGTTGTTCAAGGTCAACAATTGGGTAGAACAATTGGCTTTCCCACCGCCAACATCCAACTCCCAAAAGAAAAGTTTATTCCTTGCCATGGGGTTTATGCTGTTCGCGTTTTCCATCTGAGCGAAACCCCAGATACTCCCTCTACCGAGAGTTTGGGCGTGATGAATATCGGCAACCGCCCCACAGTCAATGGTGCTTATTCATCTGTGGAAGTACATCTTTTCGATTGGTCTGGTGACTTATATGGTAAAGAACTGGCTGTGCAACTAGTAAAATTTTTACGCCCCGAACAAAAATTTCCTTCCCTAGAAGCCCTCAAAATGCAAATTCAGCTTGATTGTGTGGCTGCTAAAGAAGTGTTAGGGAGTGGGGAGTAGGGAGTAGGAAGTAGGGAGTAGGGAGTAGGGAGTAGGGAGTGAGGAGTGCTGAGTGGGAACAATGTGGTTAGAGAAATTGGTATTGAACAGAAAAAAGAGTTAGGGGAATCAAGGTAAAAACCCATTCTCAATTCCCTACTCCCTACTCCCCACTCCCCACTCCCCATTCCTAAATTCATGAAAGAAAAAATTGACGCTTTAACACAAAATCTGAGTCATACCATCGTTGGTAAAACTGAGGCAATACGTTTAGTACTAGTCGCCCTCTTAGCTGGTGGTCATGCTCTTTTAGAAGATGTTCCTGGTGTTGGCAAAACTCTTCTTGCTAAATCCCTGGCGCGTTCAGTGGCTGGCAAGTTTCAACGTCTACAATGTACACCGGATTTATTACCAACTGATATCACTGGTACTAACATCTGGAACCCCAAAAGTGGTGAATTTACTTTTCTGTCTGGGCCCGTGTTTGCTAATGTCCTGCTGGCTGACGAAATCAACCGTGCTACACCCCGCACTCAGTCAGCGTTGTTGGAAGTCATGGAAGAACATCAAGTAACGGTTGATGGTGTCTCGCGTGCAGTTCCCCAGCCCTTTTTTGTAATTGCCACTCAGAATCCCATTGAGTACCAAGGTACTTTTCCTCTACCTGAGGCGCAAATGGATCGGTTTATGTTGTCGCTGAGTTTGGGTTATCCTTCTGAAGAAGAAGAACTCCAAATGTTGGAAAGTTTGCAAAATGGTGTCAAGGTTACTGATTTACAACCTTGTATTACCTTGGCAGAAATTCAGGAATTGCGTGATATTTGCTCGCAAGTGAGGGTGGAAACTTCTTTGCAACAGTACATTATTGAATTGGTGCGGGCAACAAGACAAGATGAGGAAATTGCTCTAGGTGTTAGTCCGCGCGGTTCAGTGGCTTTGCAACGGACTACCCAAGCGTTAGCTTTTCTGCGAGGACGCGATTATGCTATCCCCGATGATGTCAAGTTTCTCGTTCCTCATGTTCTTTGCCATCGTCTCATCCCCAGAGGAGGACGTAATGCCAGAGGTATTGTTGAGCGGCTGTTGCGATCGCTTCCTATTCCATAGGATTTTACATTTAGGTTTGAGGGTTTGGATGTTTAAGTCCCCCGGTTATAGAATCGGCAAGTTTTGTGTTGGGGTCAAATCCCCATTACAAAACTTAATTACGAATTACGAATTACGAATTATTTAAACAGCTCACTCCATCTGAATAACTTGTTGAATATTTTGTACTCCCCATTTAAATTCAGCAGAGATTGTACGCACATACTTTGATTGGTTTGCGATTCGAATGTGTGCAAAATTAGCTAAACTCCAGTTAAGACTCATCATGGAGCTATCCTGATGCAACAAATTAAACATCGATTTCAAAGCTTTGAAGAATATCTGTCTTATGATGATGGCTCAGATCAACTCTATGAGTTGTTTAATGGAGAGTTAATCGAGATGCTTCCAGAATCAGGAATTAATGTTCAGATTGCCAATCGTCTTTTCCTGATTTTTGTGACGATTGTAGGGATTAATCGAGTTCGGGGACATGGTTTAGAACTGGAAGTTAGAGGAGAACCCAGAAACCGCTATCCTGACTTAACAATTATTCGTCAAGAGCATATTCAGCAGTTAGCAAAACGTAATACTATTCGCTTAGAGATGCTTCCGCCTCTACTGGTAGTTGAAGTAGTTAGCCCAGGAGAATTGCAGCGAGATAGAGATTTTATTGCTAAGCGTTCGCAGTATCAAGATTGTGGAATTCCTGAATATTGGATTATCGACCCTGAAACTCAAACTATATTAGTCCTAGAACTGGTTGACAAAACTTATACTGAAATCGGTAACTTTGCTTGTAATGATTTAGTTATATCTCCACAATTTAGTCAACTAAATCTCAAAGCATCACAAATCTTTGATGCAGTAAATCAAGCCTAAAGATAAATTGCGATCGCTATCTTGCATCATAAAAATATCTACACCAAGCCTGCAACATCACTGATACTGTATAAGTCTTATGATTAGCTAAAGGCGCTAAATCAAGTATCTGGGAATGTGAGGAATGTCAAATTTTGTTAAGCGTAAATCCCATCATCAACTCAAGCGGCAGCCTTTGATGTTGCTTTTAGTCATTTTCGCTTGGAGTCTAGCTATGGGTTGGCTTTTAGCTTCAATAACTAACGCTCAAAGTCCTACTCTCGTTGCTGAAGTTGGTACAGTTGACGTAGTACCCCCACAATATCAGTTGGGGCAAGAACTATACGTAGAAAACTGCTCTAATTGTCACATTGCCTTACCACCAGCCGTTTTGCCTACCCAAACTTGGAAAAATCTCCTGCAAGACTCGCAACACTACGGTGTACAACTCAAGCCTTTAGTAGATCCACCACGCATCTTGGTGTGGAGATATCTTTCTACTTTCTCTCGTGCCCAGTTACAAGACGAAGAAACACCATATCGCGTTAACAACTCACGCTATTTTAAAGCTTTGCATCCGAAAGTCCAGGGACTGCATCCCGCCCAGATCAACGGCTGCGTAAACTGTCATCCCAGCGCTAGCGAGTATAATTTCCGACGCTTGAGTTCACAATGGCAGGATTCGTGATGGGGGCAGGGGGAGAAATCACAAATACTCACTCCTTACTCTCTACTCCCCATTTTAAGAGGACGGCGATCGCTACCTCCGATAGGCAGCCTTGTGTGGCCCCATCTGGAGGCAAAATGATACTATGAATAAAGTCTAAATATAAGATAGTAAATTAAAACCACCCAGTTAGCTCAATTTCAAGAGGGAACTCTTAACGAGCAACAGACAACGGTGAGTTTTTCTTGAGATTTATACTTAAGAAAAACAAACCACTGAATGTTTGTACGAGTCTCCTAACTCCCAGACAAAAAACAGGAAATAGCAAAAACTGTTCCCTGTTCCCTCGTTCGATGATTGGCTAATTGCCATTCAGCTTTTAAGTTAATTCTCATTTCAAACCTATCTACGTTTAAGACTATTGGGTTAAAAGTTTATAATCAATGCCAGACCTTTAATCCCCATCCCCCCTTGATTCAGCTCCAAAACCTGCCATGCTAAAAATTTTGTTGGGCGATCCCAACGCTCGTAAGCTTAAAAAATACCAACCTTACATAACTGATATAAACCTGCTAGAGGAAGAAATCAACGCTCTTTCCGATGAGGAGTTAAAAGGTAAAACCGCAGAGTTTAAAGGGCGGTTGGCCAAAGGCGAAACTCTGGATGATATTTTGCCAGAAGCCTTTGCAGTCGTCCGAGAAGCAGGGCGGCGAGTCTTGGGCTTGCGACACTTCGATGTCCAACTTTTAGGCGGTGTAATTCTGCATGTAGGACAAATTGCAGAAATGAAAACCGGCGAGGGTAAAACGTTAGTTGCGACTTTGCCGAGTTACTTAAATGCCCTGACTGGTAAAGGTGTCCATGTAGTCACAGTCAATGATTACCTGGCTCGTCGGGACGCAGAGTGGATGGGACAGGTGCATCGCTTCTTGGGGCTGAGTGTGGGGCTAATTCAAGCAAGCATGACTCCCAGTGAACGCCAGAAAAACTATGAGTGTGATATTACTTATGTCACTAATAGCGAGGTAGGGTTTGACTACCTACGCGATAATATGGCCACAGATTTTAAGGATGTGGTACAGCGACCCTTCAATTACTGCGTGATTGACGAGGTAGACTCGATTTTAATTGATGAAGCCCGCACACCCCTAATTATTTCTGGGCAGGTAGAAAGACCTACAGAAAAATACCTGCAAGCCACAGAAATAGCCTCGACACTCAAAAAAGATGAGCATTACGAGGTGGACGAAAAAGCTCAAAACGTGCTATTGACAGATGAAGGCTTTGCTGAAGCAGAAAATCTGTTAAATGTCAATGATTTATTTGATCCAGAAGATCCTTGGGCACATTTTGTGTTTAATGCGATTAAAGCTAAAGAACTATTCTTAAAAGATGTAAGATACATCGTGCGGAATGGAGAAGTAGTAATTGTAGATGAATTTACTGGTCGGGTATTACCTGGACGGCGTTGGAGTGATGGACTGCACCAAGCCATAGAAGCCAAAGAACACGTAGAAATTCAACCAGAAACGCAAACTCTAGCAACAATTACTTACCAAAACTTGTTCTTGCTGTATCCAAAATTGGGTGGAATGACTGGAACAGCCAAGACAGAAGAACCAGAGTTTGAAAAAATTTACAAACTGGAAGTGACGGTAATTCCTACCAACAGACCTAGAAGACGTGAAGATTTGTCTGATATGGTCTTTAAAACAGAACCAGGCAAGTGGCAAGCCATCGCTAGAGAATGTGCAGAAATGCATGAACTTGGCAGACCTGTGTTAGTAGGAACCACCAGCGTCGAAAAATCCGAATATCTCAGCCAATTGCTTAAGCAAATGGAGATTCCCCACGAATTGCTCAACGCTCGACCGGAAAACGTTGAGCGTGAGGCAGAAATTGTGGCTCAGGCAGGACGCAAGGGTGCTGTAACTATTGCGACAAACATGGCAGGTAGAGGTACAGATATCATCCTGGGTGGTAATTCCGAGTATATGTCGCGTCTGAAACTGCGGGAATACTTTATGCCCCGGATTGTTCAGCCAGAAGACGAAGATGTATTTGGTATCCAAAGAGCGGCGGGACTACCTACAGGCAGTGGTGGTGGTCACGGCTTTGTTCCAGGCAAAAAGGTTAAAACTTGGCGGGCTTCACCAGAAATTTTTCCCACTCAATTAACCAAAGAGATAGAAAAACTACTCAAAGATGCTGTAGAGTCAGCAGTTAAAGAATATGGTGAGCGTAGCTTACCCGAATTGGAAGCAGAAGACAAAATCGCTGTAGCTGTAGAAAAAGCTCCCATCGATGACCCAATCATTCAACGATTGCGCTCAGCTTACAACCGTGTCAAACAAGAGTACGAACAATTCACTACCCGTGAACACAATGAAGTTGTGGATCTAGGTGGGTTGCACGTCATTGGTACAGAACGCCACGAATCACGCCGCATTGACAACCAGTTACGCGGACGGGCAGGGCGACAAGGCGACCCAGGAACGACAAGATTCTTCCTCAGTTTAGAGGATAACTTGCTGCGAATTTTTGGAGGCGATCGCGTCGCCGGGTTAATGAATGCCTTTCAAGTAGAAGAAGACATGCCCATCGAATCTGGGATGCTTACCCGCAGTCTAGAAGGCGCACAGAAAAAAGTCGAAACCTACTACTACGACATTCGCAAGCAGGTGTTTGAGTATGACGAGGTAATGAACAATCAACGCCGCGCCATCTACGCCGAACGCCGTCGGGTATTAGAAGGTCAAGACTTAAAAGAACAAGTAATTAAATACGCCGAAAAAACGATGGATGACATCGTTGACTATTACATCAACCCCGACCTACCCTCAGAAGAATGGGATTTACCCAAACTAGTCGATAAAGTCAAAGAATTTGTCTATCTGCTAGAGGATTTACAACCAAGTCAACTAGAGGATATGTCTGTTGGTGAGATTAAAGCCTTCCTGCAAGAACAGGTACGAATTGCTTACGATATTAAGGAAGCCCAAATCGACCAAATTCAGCCCGGACTGATGCGGCAAGCCGAACGCTTCTTTATTTTGCAACGCATCGATACCCTGTGGCGAGAACACCTCCAACAAATGGATGCTTTACGCGAATCAGTGGGACTGCGCGGTTACGGTCAAAAAGACCCGCTGATTGAATATAAGAGCGAAGGTTATGAATTATTCTTGGATATGATGGTTAACATCCGCCGAGATGTAGTCTACTCGCTGTTTATGTTCCAGCCCCAACCGCAGGCAATGGTACAAACATCGTCAGAGATGGTTTAAAATTATGGGCAAAGATTAATTTCGCGCCAAGGCGCTAAGACACAGAGTTTTCTTAGCGCCTTGGGGCTTTTTTGTATAGCTTTAGGAGTTGGCTGAAATGGGTAAGCTAATCATGCCAAATCTTCGGGGTAAGCAAATGGGGCAAGTAATAGTTACCCTCACTGTCACTAATCGAATTGATCAAGTTTTAGCCCAAAGAGGCTTTATTTCTCTTGAGGAGGTTCGTTATTGTAGCCTAAATGATGTTTTAGTTGATACGGGCGCAACCTTGCTGTGCTTACCTGCAAATATTATTAGTCAACTAGGTTTAGTTCCAGGTGGGGAGGCCAATGTAGAAACTGCGGCTGGAGTGAAACAAGGCAGGATTTTTCGAGATGTTGAACTCTGTATTGGAGAACGCCGAGGGACGTTTGATTGTTTAGAACTTACAGAAGTGCCTTATGCCCTTTTGGGTGTAACACCAATGGAAGTTTTAGGGCTAGAACCAGACCTAAAAAATCGTCAGTTGCGGGTTTTGCCGATGAATTCTGAGCAAACCTACTTGAGTATTTTATAAAAAATATGCCGAAAACCCTCTCCGAACAGCAACGTAGTTGCATCCAAGCGTACTTTATGCAGGGGATGAAGGCTAGGCTGTAAACTTTGTACTCTTTTGCCCATAAGGGTTCATGCAGAAAGTGTGTTGACTATTTTTGTGGAAAAACGGCTGTTCCAGCCGTTTTTCCACAAACAAAAAAGAACACGAATAATTTTCCGCAAAATCGCCTAAAAACCAACAAAGTCAACAGCCTAGATGAAGGCTAATTAAGTCCTTTATTGTCTCAGCCATGTTAAAATAGTCTAATCAGTACAAGATTTCAAAACCTACCCCCGGACTGGGGGGAAGTCTACGCCCGAAAAACCTTGAGGAGATAAGCTGTTCCATATATAACTTGCATAATTAGGGCGGGCAAGATGCCCACCCCACAAGAGTTTTATTTAATTTGATTATGTAATTTAGATGTTTTTTAGCTTATCACTACGCCCTATGGGGCAAACGTAGTGAGCCGCGCGTACCTGTGTAAACAGGATATTAAGTCTGTGAGGTCTTAAGAATCTCCGCACCTTTAGGTTGGAGAGTGTCAAGGGTATACTAATTATTCAAAAGGCGATCGCGAATTACTCTCAATTGCTCTTGGCTACAAATTGGGCTACGAGGCTTTGGTAGTTCGGTATTCGGCCAGGTGAGTAAGTCGTTGCAGGGACACAGCAGTGCTGGCATTCCAACGCTTTTAGCGACAACTGGCATCTCACAACGACCGCATGGTAACATTTCCCATGCTGGCGTCAACAGTTCTGCAATGGTTTCGTGTGTCCCTTCTAGATAGCAGTCACCCGATTCTGGCGAGATAATTTTTTGCCAACACTCTTCAAATTCTGGACTGTAGCTGCTGCCTTTTAGCACTGGTTGAGGCAAAAAGCTTGCCTGACCATTGCCCGTCACCACCCTCTTACCCAACTGAAACCAGTAGGCAAGA
The DNA here is from genome assembly GCF_059505385.1 of Desmonostoc vinosum. NCBI lineage: Bacteria > Bacillati > Cyanobacteriota > Cyanophyceae > Nostocales > Nostocaceae > Desmonostoc > Desmonostoc vinosum. Next base: position 7,080 of record NZ_JCACKM010000081.1, on the reverse strand, counting down.
TATTTTTTTACTTCTTGTTGATTTGCCATACCATAATCTTAGGTTTCAGATGAGAAATTTTAAACTTTGAATACTTAATTTTCAATTAAGAATTGGGTGCTAGCAATGGCGAACCGAGAGCGCTGAGATTGAGGACATGACCGCCAGTAACTAAATATACAACTTCACTGCGCGTGCCCAACTGCCGGACTAAAGAACCCAGGCGATCGCGAAACGTCCTCCCAAGGGGATAAGCTGGCACTACACCCCAACCCGTTTCCTCAGCGACAAATATCATATCAGCAGCAACCAATTCTATTGTCTCCAAAAAATCTGCAAGGGTGTCTTCCCACTTTAACTTATCTTGTTCCAAGAGATTAGCCACCCAAGTTCCTAAAGAGTCAACCAAAAGGCAGGTATTTGGCTTGGCATCACCAAGAGTAGCAGCAAGTTCCACAGGTACACAGAGCGTTAGCCAGTCTTGAGGACGGCGTTTTTGGTGTTCTTGAATGCGTTGATGCCACTCTTGATCATTGGGATTTTCGATGGCTGTCGCTACATAAACAACAACTTTCCGCGACTGCAACGCCAGAGTTTCTGCCCATTCACTTTTACCTGAACGCGCCGGCCCCGTCACTAAGATAACTTTACCCAAAGCTGTTTCCTCAGAGAATAGGGAGTGGGGAGTGGGGAGTAGGGAATTGGGAATTTTTTGCTCCTATTAACTTTTAAGAGATAAAATTAGCACCAGCGTCTATTGATGCCATGACTGGCAAAAGTCGAAAATCCCAACAACCCCATTGTCTATCATTCAACACTGGTGGGGACAGTAAACGTCAGGATATCTTTATGAAAGCAGGTCTAAAACGTATTGAGGCTACCTTACACGATTTAAAGTCTCGCGGCGACGCTTCTGCAACTGAAGCAGATGATTCCACAAAGCAGTCTTTATCTTTTAGGATCAGCGTTGGAGCAAACGAAACTACAGAAAGTACCGAGGCTCCAAATGCAGAATTAGAAATGCAAGCAAAAACAATCGACCCTGATGGAGATACCGAGAATAATTCTCTTGTTGAACAGAATTTATTTCCTCAGCATGAGTCTGTACAAACCTTTCAAACACAAGAGGGTGGCAACAAAATACCTAGTTTACCTAAGTTAAAAACTCCTAGCTTGAGTAGCCATCGTCATGGGGCGAATCCGGCATTAGCCATGAATTTATTGCAAGAAATTCAGGGAATTGTCGCTGATTGGCAAATAGAATTGCAACAAATCTTACAACAAATACAAGATATTTATATAGAGGGCCCGATTGTCAATGGTTGGTTAGAATCCAATCCCCAGGAAACAGAACAGGGAGGAACGGCAACATTGCGCCATGCGGAAGTTGAGCGTCTGATGGACTATGTAGAAGAAATTTGCTCAACTGATGGGCCAGCATCCAATCAAGCACCTCGCAGTGGTTATCGTTTGTGTGGCTTGGATAATTCCGGTAAAGTTTGGTCGCGTCCTTGTCCGGCGGAACAGGTTGCCAATGTTAGTATGGCGATCGCTCGTTACCAAAAGTTACGTCAACTACTGGGACGCAAGCAATACTTAGAAACCCGCCTCAGCCAACTAGCCGAAACACTGGTAGGTTTACATAGTCAACTCCAACAAACATGAAGTATTAAAGGTGATTTCCGAAAAAACTCGGTTGGTGGGTAGTAAATTTTGGTTTAGATTAACAGGCAGCTAGTATAAACAGTGCTGAGTTGAAAATGCTGAGGAACCACTGCGTTGCTAAGTGAGATTCCCTACTGGGCACTCACTAATTGGTACATAAGTACTTAATGCTTTTTCTGCACTCAGCACTAAGTTTTGTAAACAGTGTGATAACTGAAAAAATGCCAGATACCCAAATCTCTGCCATTATCTGTACTCACAATCGAGATACCTATTTAGGTGCAGCGATTGATAGCCTATTGAGGCAGGATTTCGCTGCTGAATTTGAGGTTGTGGTAATTGATAATGGCTCTTGCGATCGCACCCGTGAAGTAGTAGAACAAAGAGCCAGTGATTCCCGGCTGAAGTATGTATTTGAGCCAACTATCGGTTTATCTGTAGCTCGTAATACTGGTGCTAAAGTCGCTAGTGCTGATATTCTGGCTTATTTAGATGATGATGCCGTTGCTAGTCCCAATTGGTTGCAGGTTTTATACGATGCTTATCAAGATAATTCTCAACTAGCGATCGCAGGTGGTAAAGTTACTCTTTTATGGCCCCAAGGCATTCAACAACCATACTGGCTATCTTCTGGATTAGCTGCCAACTTAGGACTATACGACTTAGGTGACAGCATTGTCTACATCAAACAGCCTGGTTTAACTCCTAGAGGTTTGAATTACTCAATCCGCGGCGCTTTCCTCAAAGAAATAGGAGGTTTTGATCCCCAGCTTGGTCGAGTGGGCAAAAACCTCTTATCCAATGAAGAACTGCAAATGACCGAATTTGCTCTACAGCGTGGTTGGCAAGTTGCTTATCTTCCTCAAGCCCTAGTAGCTCACAATGTTGCCCCAGAACGTCTGCAACGCTCCTGGTTTTTAAACCGAGGCTGGTGGCAAGGCATCAGCGAATGTTATCGCGAACAATTAGCTGGTCAAGCTGGTATTGCCCAGTTGCGGCGAGGCAGCGAAAGGTTTTTGCGAGGATTGTATAAAACATTACAATATTTTTCAGATCCCGCAGAAAGATTTGATAAATTTGTTTATACTTATGGTCAAATTGGTTACTTAAATGCAGCTATTCATGGACTGATCAGCAATTCCAAATCACCCAAATAAAGCGATAAACCCTATACTAAAACTCCCAGAATTGAAGATATAAAGTCTGATTAATTAGTACAAAATTAACTTAAGATGGCATCAAAAATACCAGTTTCTGTGCTGATTCCAGCAAAAAACGAACAAGCAAATCTACCTGCTTGCCTTACCAGTCTTGCTAGAGCAGATGAAATATTTGTAGTAGATTCCCAAAGTACCGATAAGAGTATTGAAATTGCTCAAAGTTACGGCGCAAATGTCGTACAGTTCAACTTTAATGGACGTTGGCCGAAAAAGAAAAATTGGTCTTTAGATAATTTGCCTTTCCGTAACGAATGGGTGCTAATTGTAGACTGCGATGAACGCATTACACCCGAATTATGGGAAGAAATCGACCAAGTGATTCATCATAGCGAAAATAACGGTTACTATCTCAACCGTCGCGTATTTTTCTTAGGAAAATGGATTCGTCACGGTGGTAAGTATCCCGATTGGAATTTGCGATTATTTAAGCATAAACAAGGTCGATACGAAAACCTTAATACCGAAGACATTCCTAACACAGGCGATAACGAAGTTCACGAACACGTTATTTTGCAAGGTAAAGTTGGATATCTCAAAAACGATATGCTTCATGAGGACTTCCGTGACCTTTACCATTGGTTAGAACGACACAATCGCTATTCCAATTGGGAAGCCCGCGTTTATTTTAACTTGCTCACAGGTAAAGATGACCACGGCACTATTGGCGCGAATCTATTTGGTGACGCAGTGCAACGCAAGCGCTTTTTGAAAAGAGTCTGGGTGCGTTTACCATTTAAACCAGTTTTGCGATTTATTTTGTTCTATATAATTCAACGTGGTTTTTTGGATGGCAAAGCCGGGTATATATACGCGCGTCTGTTGAGCCAATATGAATATCAAATAGGAGTCAAACTGTACGAACTACGTAACTGCGGTGGGCAATTAAATACGGCAAATAATCCGAAAGAAGAGATGAGGCAGATGAGGCAGATGAGAGAGATAGGGTAATGAGTGATAACTATCAGTATTTTCAAGAAACATGGGTGTAAGGGTGCGGGGGTGTGGGGGAAGAAAATAACAAATGACAAATGACCAACCTTTAGTAGATTTACGCAAATATGACCAATCCTGGTTTGATCGGGGACGATCGGGTTGGTATATTTTATTGTGGTGGTTTGTACAGGCGATCGCTTTTCCCCTGACTCCTCAACCATTAAATATTCTGCGTTGCACTTTGCTAAGGCTATTTGGCGCTCATATTGGCAAAGGCGTATTAATTCGACCTACAGCCCGCTTCACCTACCCTTGGAAAATCACCATTGGTGACTACAGTTGGATTGGAGATGATGTGGTTTTATACAGCCTCGACCAAATTAATATTGGCGAACACTGTATAATTTCTCAAAAAAGTTACCTGTGTACTGGTAGTCACGACATCCAAGATCCTGCCTTTGGGTTAAAAACAGCCAGCATCACCATTGGTAATGGTGCATGGATAGCTACAGATTGTTTTGTAGCACCAGGAGTAGAAATTGGGGCTAACGCTGTCATTGGTGCGCGTAGTAGCGTATTTACAAAAATCCCTCCTGGTCAAGTTTGTTGGGGAAGCCCCTGTCGCGCCCAATATAGCAGGGAACTCTTAACAGGCTTGAAAGTTTCTTAGTGTTTGGGTTTTATGTATAGTTGAGGACATCAACTATACTTCGACGTAAGTTGAGGTTGTCAATAGACCTCTTGCACAAGTCGGATACTCGCCAGAAAATAAATTTTCTGGCTGATAACTCAAGTCGGTTGAAACCGACTAATAACAGTATTTTTAGTCCGTTTCAACGGACTTTTGCTATTAGGCAGAGACTTGAGTCTCTGACGGTTCAAGTATTTTTGCAATAAGTCTAATAATGGTATCAGTTCTGAACCAGTCGTTTTTGAACTCCCCATAGTATTAATGCAATTAGCAGTAGTCCTGTGTCGATAATTCGATGTAGAGTGTTCATGACTGAGTTAAATAAGATTGGCGATACTGTAAATAGTCATGCGATCGCTCATCACCGAATTCATGATCAGTTCTGGCTGTGCTAAGAATGTTGTTTTACTTGGGAAAAGATTTTTGCTTGTCATCATAAATACCCGTGGTAGCTATGTAATTTCATGCAATTACTGATAGTCCAAAGGTAATGCTTCCTGCTAATGTATGGATTGACCCGCCATGCCAAAAAATTGACTAGTGATGCCAATTTATTTAGAACGGTAGGTTTTTAGTTGCGATCATTAAAGTCAATTAAAGACCATCAAAATCTTTGATTTGGTGCTTGCTCTGCGCCCTATCAGTTCTGAAAAATATGGCAAGCCTTAAATGTTGCAAAAAAAATTGTAGGTTGGGGAGCCACTCACGTGCGGGGGAACCCCCACCCTTGTGAAGTGGCATTTGAGGAACATAGACGCCCTCCGGGCGGCTTCCCGCAGGGTAAACCAACACGAGTCCATGTTGGGTTTCACTTCCTACCCTACGGGATCTTGCTACAACCCAACCTACATCTAATGCATTACTTTAGCTGTGTCGTTCCACTACAAAATGAGAAATGACTAATCAGTTAGGGGGCAAGAGCATTACCCCGAATTAAGCTACCAATAGTTTTGGCAGTAATTTTCAGTTGGGTAATAGGATTAGCTGGAACAACAGTTTTATACAGGTAGCTATCGAATGTTAGCCGCTGTACATCCAGGTCGCCGCACATCTCCACAAATGCCTCGCGAGTAGCATCGGAACGATAAAATACGCTTTGGAGAATGTCTAGCACTTTATAAGTGAGACCGTATTTTTTATCCCAACGCTTGATGTAAACTTTGAGATCTTCCTCTGTCGGAATCCGGTTGCCACCGTTAGAAGCTTCGACAATAGTTTCGGCACACATCCGCCCAGACTTAGCAGCGAAGTAAATACCTTCACCAGAAGACTTGGTAACGTAGCCAGCCGCATCTCCCACTAAGGCGATGCGGCCAACAACGCGACGGGGGCGGGGGTGTTCGGGAATGGGATGCGCTTCTACTTTAATGATTTGACCGCCTGCCAATTTATCGACGGCACGGGCGCGGATACCGGCTTGTAGTTGTTTGATGCTAGCTTTATTGACATGCATCGTACCAGTACCCACAGCTACGTGGTCATATTTGGGGAAAACCCAAGCGTAGAAGTCGGTAGAAACGTCATCACCGACATACATTTCGGCAAGGTCGTTGTAATATGCCATTTTATCCTGGGGTAAGCGAATCCGCTCTTGAAAAGCGATCGCATAATTGTAATCCCCTGCATCCATTTCTTTAGCAACACGGGAATTAGCCCCATCTGCCCCAATAATTAAATCCACTTTCAGGGTTTTGGCAATGCCCTGTGCGCCACCTTCTGTGTGGTCAACGTAATGGATAGTATAGGGGTCAGTATTGTTTGCGGGTATATCGAGTTTATGAACGGTGGCATTAATTAAATTTGCACCTAATTTGGCCGCGCGATTCCGCAAGAAACCATCCAGCACCTCACGACGGCACATTCCTATATATTCTTCTTCATTTACCAGATTGATATCAACTTCACGATTCGAGGGCGAAATCATCTTCATCTTCCGCACTCGACGGTCAATAATTTCTGGTGGTAGGTCAAATTCACCCACCATACATAGGGGAATAGCACCCCCACAGGGCTTAGCATTGTCTAACTTCCGCTCAAACAGGTAGGTTTCAATTCCAGATGAAGCCAGTGTCTCAGCAGCAGATGAACCAGCAGGGCCTGACCCAATAACAGCAACCCGTAGTGTCAAAGGTCTTCTCCCAATCTTGACATTTACCGAAAGCATCGTACCACGGTCTTTTGGGTGAATTCGCGCTCTACCTCTGGGTTTTAATGTAAATGCAATATTCCTTAATCTTTCGATACGAATGGGGATTGGGGATTGGCGTTGTCTGTGACAATGTTAAGTGTAGTTGCGGCTTTGTGGCTTATTCTTGAGGAAATACTGATGAATCGTTCAAAAATAGTAGCAATTATTACAGGTGCAATTTCTGTTATTCTAGCGATCGCTTACTTAATTATTGTTCAGCTGCTGGATTATCGAGACATGCAACCTGCGCCTCTGGGCCAGCTTAACCAACTACCAGTCATACTATTTGTATATATTTGGTAATGGACACTTAAATAATTCGTAATTCGTAATGACGCGACGCTCCTGCGTCGCTCTAAGCGAAGCTATGCCGTAGGCTTTACGCTGACGCTCGTACCGACGCT